>JBFESM010000057.1:0-9703 GCA_041548445.1 Methanothrix sp.
ACGGCCGTTGACCTGGCTGAAAGGGTCGAAAAGCTGATCGGGATCGAGGGGATCGCTAAAAGGGTCCGGGAGCTTGAGGGCGAGGGGATGAGCCGGGAGGAGGCGGCTCTGGCCATCGGCCTTGACTTCGCCGAGGGGAGGATCGGTTGCTTCTCATCCAAGATCGAGGCGATCGACAGCGCCATTCGAACCTCCGTCGCCCTTCTGACGGAGGGAGTGGTGGCGGCGCCGATAGAGGGGATCGCCAAGGTGGACCTTGGCAAAAACGACGACGGGACCGAGTATCTCAAGGTCTACTACGCTGGGCCCATCAGGAGCGCCGGGGGGACCGCCCAGGCCCTGAGCGTTCTCGTCGCCGACTACGTCCGGCGAGGCGTGGGGATCGCCCGGTACAAGCCTCGGCCCGAGGAGGTGGAAAGGTACGTCGAGGAGATCGGCCTCTACCGGCGAGTTGCGGGCCTCCAGTACGTCCCATCCGACGAGGAGATACGAACCCTGGTCAGAAACTGCCCCATCTGCATCGAGGGGGAGCCCACCGAGGAGGAGGAGGTCTCGGGGTTTCGGGACCTTGAGAGGATAGAGACGAACCGGATCAGGGGCGGCGTTGCCCTCGTCTCGGCCGAGGGGATCGCCCTGAAAAGGCCGAAGCTCAAAAAGCACGTCTCGAAGCTCGGGATCGAGGGGTGGGACTGGCTCGACGAGCTGGCCAGCGGCGGAAAGAAGGACGGCGGGGCCTCCAGCGAGAAGTTCCTCCGGGACATCATCGCTGGAAGGCCGGTCTTTAGCCACCCCTCCCGTCCCGGAGGATTTCGGCTCAGGTACGGAAGGTCCCGGAACACGGGGCTTGCGGCCGCTGGCTTCAGCCCTGCGACGATGGTCCTTCTGAAGGAGTTTCTCGCCGCCGGGACCCAGGTGAAGGTGGAGCAGCCGGGAAAGGCGGCGGCGGTCTCGCCGGTGAGCAGCATCGAGGGGCCCACGGTCAGGCTCCTCAACGGCGACCTCGTGCGAATCGATTCCCAAAAGGAGGCAGAGCTTCACAAAAACGACGTCGTCAAGATCGTGGACGTCGGCGAGATTCTGATCAGCTTCGGCGACTTTCTCGAGAATAACAGAACTCTCGCTCACGCATCCTACTGCTTTGAGTGGTGGGCCGCAGAGCTTGCGGAAGCTGGAGGCGACCCCGCGGGCCTTGAGATGATCGAGGTCGAGGAGGCGATCGATATCTCCAGGAGGTGGAATGTTCCGCTCCACCCGAGGTTCACGTACCTCTGGCACGATTTATCCTTCGACCAGTTCAGGCAGCTGAGAGAGATCGTCTCTTCGGAGGGAGAACTCGAGGACGACGCCCTTTTCTTGCCATCGTCGGTGATGGACGCCCTGGAGACGCTTCTCGTTTTGCACAAGGTGAGGGACCAAAGGATAGTGATCGGTGACCCCCTGCCCCTCCTCCTCTGCCTCGGGATCGAGCCCGAGGGCTTGAAGCTGAAGGAGCTTGAGGAGCCGGAAGGCGGGGCCATCGGGACCGAGAGCGAGGGTGAAGGCGATATTGAATCGGAGGTCTCGGCGCCGCAAACGGCCCTCGATCTTGTCAACCGCGTCGCCGGGATCAAGGTGATGGCCAGAGCCCCCACCAGGGTCGGGAGCAGGATGGGACGGCCCGAGAAGTCCGACAAGAGGCAGATGAGGCCTCCGCCCCACGTCCTCTTCCCCACGGGCGAAGCCGGAGGCAAAAGCCGATCGGTGGGAGTGTGCGCCAAAAACCACACCGGAAACGGCAGGACCGGCATCATCGAGACCTCCATCGGCAAGAGGTTCTGCCCTCGTTGCGGCAATGAGACCCACGAGTTTTTGTGCGACTGCGGCGGCCATACAGTCCTCAAGAGGGCATGTCCCACCTGCCACCAGCCGGGAAAAGAAAAATGCCCCAAGTGCGGAAAGCCCACCACATCCGCTGCCATCATGAAGCTCGACGTGAAGGAGCTTTACTCCCGGGCGCTTGGTCACCTGAACGAGAGGGAACCGGATCTGGTCAGAGGCGTTCTTGGCCTCACCTCTCGGGACAAGACGCCGGAGAGCCTGGAGAAGGGGATTTTGAGGGCGAAGCACGGCGTCTACATCTTCAAGGACGGGACGGTCAGGTACGACCTGACAGACCTGCCCCTCACCCATTTTAGGCCGAAAGAGATCCACACCGACGTGAACCGGCTTCTGGATCTCGGATACGCCGAGGACATTTTTGGCGAGCCCCTGACGAGCCCCGAACAGATCTTGGAGCTTAAGGTCCAGGACGTGATCCTCTCCTTTGACGGCGGCGAGTACCTCCTGAAGGTGGCGAAGTTCGTCGACGAGGAGCTTGAGAAATTCTACGGCCTTGAAAGCCGCTACAACGCAACGACCCCCCAGGACCTGATTGGGGCGTTGATGATAGGTCTTGCCCCCCACACCTCGGCCGGGGTTTTATGCAGGCTGATCGGCTACACCACCGCCTCGGCGGGCTACGGCCACCCCTTCTTCCACGCCGCGAAGAGGAGGAACTGCGATGGCG
Organism: Methanothrix sp.; assembly: GCA_041548445.1. GTDB lineage: Archaea > Halobacteriota > Methanosarcinia > Methanotrichales > Methanotrichaceae > Methanocrinis. The sequence goes on from JBFESM010000057.1 coordinate 2,546, forward strand.
ACGAGGACTGCGTGATGCTTCTCCTGGACGCCCTCCTCAACTTCTCGATGTCGTACCTGCCGGAAAAGCGCGGAGGCAAGATGGACGCGCCCCTGGTCATGACCACCAGGCTCGACCCCTCAGAGGTGGACGGCGAGGCCCACAACCTGGACCTTCCCTCGAAGTACCCGCTGGAGTTCTACAGGGCGACCCAAAACAACGCATCTCCGAAGGACGTGGAGGGCCTGATCGACCTCGTCTCAAAGAGGCTGGGGACCGAGGCCCAGTACGAGGGTTTCCTCTTCACTCACGACACCGACGACATCGCCGCCGGGCCGAGGAACAGCGCCTACAAGACCCTGGAGACGATGATCGAGAAGATGGACGCCCAGCTCACCCTCGCTAAGGAGATCAGGGCCGTCGACGAGAGGGACGTGGCTACGAGGGTGATCAACTCCCACTTCCTTCCGGACCTGATCGGAAACCTCCGGGCCTTCTCCCGCCAGAAGGTGAGGTGCGTGAAGTGCGGGGCGAAGTTCAGAAGGCCTCCCCTCTCCGAGGTCTGCCCGAAGTGCGGCGGGAGGGTTATCCTCACGGTCCACGAGGGGAGCGTCCGAAAGTACCTGGAGGTCTCGATGAAGGTGGCCGAAGAGTTCGGTGTGGACGACTACACCAAGCAGCGGCTTGTGATCATCAAGATGGACATCGACTCTCTATTCCAGAACGAGAAGTCGAAGCAGATGGGGCTTGCGGACTTCATGTGAAGCGAGACAGAAAAATAGCCTAAAAATCAACCAGTTAGCTGATCACAACCGACCAGACCTTTCATCCTTCCGCCCTGCCCTGTCGCCGTTCAGAGACCTGATGGGCACGACGTAAGGCCGGTCCAGGTCCTTCATCACCACCGCCTCGACACCGAAGATCGACCTGATGTTCTCCTTCGTCAACAGGGACAGAGGATCGCCGATGGCGTGGACCTTCCCATCCTTCAGCATCACCAGGTTGTCGGAGTACCTGGCCGCCAGGTTCAGGTCGTGAATCGCCATCACCGCCGAGATTTTGGTCTTCTTCACCAGGGACCGGACCGTCTCCATCACCTCCAGCTGATGCTTCACGTCCAGGTTGGAGGTCGGCTCGTCCAGGAGAAGAACCTCCGGTTCCTGGCATAGAGCTCTTGCTATCAGAACCCTCTGCTTCTGGCCTCCGGAAAGCTCTGAAAAGTCCTTGAGGGCGAACTCTTCAACGTGGAGGAGCTTCATTACCTCGACTACGTGGTCTATGTCCTCGTCTGCCACCAGCCACCCCATGTGGGGCTTTCTTCCCATAAGGATCGTGTCAAAAACGGTGGCGGAGAGAACGCCTGTTGTGGACTGGGGAACGTACCCGATGTACTTTGCCACCTCCTGGCGGCTCAGGCTCTGAAGGTCCCTGCCGCCGTCCAGGAGAATCGTGCCCTTCGGCTTTAGGATACGGTCGATGCACTTGATGAGGGTCGTCTTACCAGAGCCGTTGGGGCCGACAAGGCTCAGAACCTCGGAGTCGCCCACCACCAGGTTCAGGTCCTCGATGATCCTGTGGCTGCCGTAGCTGAAGCTGAGATCCTTGATGGTGATCTTTACCAATAGTCCTTCCCCCTTCTCAAAAACAGGTAGATGAAGAACGGAACACCGAGAAAGGCGGTCATGATCCCCACCGGCAGAATGACGGGCGCAAGGATCGTCCGGGCGACGGTGTCGGCCCCGAGGAGTATAAGGGCACCGACGAGCCCAGAGGCCGGGAGGAGGAAACGATGGTCTCCGCCCACCACCATCCTGGTTATGTGGGGGGCGACAAGGCCGATGAACCCGATGGTTCCGGTAAAGCAGATTATGCTCGCTGTGATGAGAGATGCCAGCATCATGCACAAGACTCTCACCAGCTCGACGTTCACCCCCAGGCTCTTTGCAGTCTCATCGCCCGCCCCGAGGGCGTTGATGTCCCAGGAGAAGGCCATAAGTATCAGGGTGCAGGCGACGGTCACCAGGGCGATGATCGCAACCTTGTCCCAGGAGGACCGGCCAAGGCTGCCCATCATCCAGAATACGACCTCGTGAACCTCCTCCGACTCGCCGACGTACTGGAGAAAGGAGGTCATGGCGGAAAAGAGGTACATGATGGCGATACCCGCGAGGATCATCGTCTCTGGGGTTATCCCCTTGTACTTGGCAAGGCCGTAGACCGTAAGCGAAGCCAGCATCGTGAAGACGAAGGCGTTTCCTACGACCAGGTACTCGCCTCCGACAAAACCCGCTCCGAGGATTATGGCAAGCGACGCCCCGAAGGTGGCAGCGGAGGCGATCCCCAGGGTGAAGGGGCTGGCCAGGGGGTTTTTGAGGATCCCCTGCATCGCACTTCCCGCGACAGCAAGCCCCATCCCGGCGAAGATCGCCATCAAGACCCGATGGAGGCGAAGCTGCCAGACGATCGTATCTATGAAATCGGTGGTCTGAAAATGGCCCGGAAAGAAGCGGGCCAAGATCGCCGAGTAGACCTCAACGGGGGTGATGTTAGCAGACCCCAGGGTCGCCGCAACCCCTGCCAGCACCGCGATCCCTGCGAGGGATGCGATGATGAAGAGGACCTTCCGTCCCACGAACTGGGCGTACTCTTCCCTCAGCTCGTAATTTTCCGTTGCGCCTTCGGTTGACATCGTCTCAGCATCGTTCATAAACTTGATCCAATTTAAGTCTAATTGATCACACGGGCGTCTCCGGATATATGTATACTCCTTTCAGATCCAGCCCCTGGAACCTGGTGAGGCGCTCCTGATGCAGGGCATCGGAATTCAGGTCCGGGGAACGATGGCTGTGCAGGGAGTTAAGAAGAGCGCCGAAATACGGAATTATTAAAGGTTAAAAAAATCGTCCTGGGTTTGAAGGGTCGCATCTAGCGCCCTTCAAGACCCTTCAAAAATGAGCGCCTAAACCCCTCAATCCTTCCCTGACGGCCTCCAGGTCGGCCTCCATCTGTTCTTTATTGGGAGCAGACTCGGTTTGCACGGCCTGATCTGTCTGCACGATCTGCTCTGTCTGCTTTGGCTCGCTATCGACCCCTGCGGAGCCCACATCGGACACCTCTTCACCGCAGTAGCCGGGCCAGAGAGGTGAGCTGCTTTCGCTGACGTTTATCTGCAGAGATCCGAGGAGATACTCCACGACGCTCTCGGTCACGTTCTGGTCGACGAAGATCATCGAGACGGTTTGAACCGATGGCTGGTAGGCGACCACGATCTGGTTGCCGACCTGGCCCCAGATGGCGGGTTGATCGCTGATGTTCAGGGGGGTTGGGCTGTAGATCGTCTGATTCAGCCCCGCGTTGAAGCCGTCGATGGCGGATTTCACACCGAGGGCATTCAGCCACGTTTCAGGGGCCTGGCAAGGATACAGAAGGAAGATGTAGACTCCGCTCTCGTTGAGAAGCAGAGACGCCGCCACATATCTTCCTTCGGTGTAGTTATCCTCGAATAGGGATTCAGCCTCGACCACAACTTCTGAGGGAAGAGCGAAGCTGAGTTCGGCATAGTCCTTCAAATCTGCGACGAACGGTGTGAAGCTCTCGTTTTGTGCTGCCGCCGGCATGCAAGTCAAAAGACATAATAGCAGGCATCCAAAGAGCACCTTCAGCCCTCTTGGGGCCGATCTGCAAGGCATAACCGCGATATTCATCAAATCTACCTCCTAACCTGTTTAACTTAGTCATACTATATTCAAATTTCTTCATTCGGCCATCCGGACCCGCATCTGCTCCTCGAAATTCTCAGGCTTTCCTTCGGAGTCTTGTCTTCGCCTCTTCCAAAGCGAGATCATCCACCAGCAGCACGTATCTTGTTCACAGTGGGCAGCGATAGTCCAAATGAAGACTACAACCAGCGCCTGGCATTTCTGTATCCATTTTTTGTCTCATCGCATCACAGTATTATATCTAACGGCTCCATTGAGCAGCTCAACTAAATTATGCCAATATATTTATTATAATTTGTTGAATATATCGGCTTGACAATACAGAAGCGCACCTCTTCGATCCTGGCCGGAACCCAAAGGAGGACGAAGAGTAACAATTCTACGGAAAAAAAGATCGATCGGCCATTTTCGATCACGAAAATAGCCCAGACTGACCGGATTTGAACTTGCTATCAGCTAGCGGCGTACTCCAGGATTATGCGACTTTCGAGGGCCCGATCTGTGCACGCCCTTCGGTCCGAAACTTCTCGGCACCCTCCCCGATCTCTTCGGGGCTGGCTTTGCCGCCGAGCCCACGGCGTTCTTTGCACGTTCCGAATGATATCGGTGGTCCATCTGCTCTATCCTCGTCCGGGTGAGCTTCTCGATCTCGCGAAGGAAGTTGCGCTCATCGGCCGCGCAGAATGAATATGCGGTACCTGTTGCCCCCGCGCGTCCCGTTCGACCGATCCGGTGAACGTAGCTCTCAGCCTCGTTGGGCAGGTCGTAGTTTATGACGTGGGATATATCCTCAACGTCAATTCCACGAGCGGCGATGTCGGTTGCCACCAGCACCTGCAATCGGCCCGACTTGAATCCGTTCAGAGCCTGTGTGCGCTGGTTCTGCGTCTTGTTGCCGTGGATGGCGTCGGACCGTATCCTGTTCTTCTTTAGCACCGATGCGACCTTGTCCGCACGTCGCTTCGTCCTGGTGAAGACCAGAACGCGCTTCAGGTTTTTCTGTTGGAGAAGCCCGAGGAGCAGCGCATCCTTCTTGTTCTGATCCACGAAAAACATGCGCTGTTCGACGCTCTCCACAGTCGTCGCCTGGGGAGCCACTTCGATTCGGACGGGGCGTGTGAGAAGCCTTCCGGCCAGCTCGCCGATCTGCCGTGACATGGTGGCCGCGAAGAAGAGAGAATGGCGCTTCTGTGGCAGGGCCGAGACGATCTTTCGCACGTCGTTGGCGAAACCCATGTCCAGCATCCTGTCCGCCTCGTCGAGAACGAAGAACTCAACGCCATTCAGCTTTATGTAACCCTGGTCCATCAGGTCGAGCAGTCGGCCTGGCGTGGCGACGAGGGTGTCGACGCCTCTGGACAGGGCTCTGACCTGCGGCCCTTGATTGACACCACCGTATATCGCGGTGTGCCTGAACCTGAGGAACTGGCCGTATGTTCCAAAGCTCTGGTCTATCTGTGCTGCGAGCTCTCGGGTGGGTGCGAGCACGAGGACGCGCGGCACACCTGGAGCTGCAACCTTCTGCTCTTCTGCCATCCTCTGGAGTACGGGCAAAACGAACGCTGCGGTCTTGCCGGTGCCCGTCTGGGCGATGCCCATCAGGTCCTCGCCCTTCAAAAGATGCGGTATCGCCTGCGCCTGTATCGGCGTTGGCGTGGAATATCCTTCTTTGATCAGCGCCCGCTGGAGCGGTTCCGAAATATTTAGATTTTCAAACTGCATTTTTACCTCTTTAGGGCTACGCAGTCGGACGCCGTCATATGAATTTGGGCCAGAATAGTCGTCACCAATTAGCTCAGATCTAATTTATGAACCGTATTTTGACGGTTTGATCAATAACATACGAGCTTTAAACATCCAATTGTGTAACTCTTGCGCTTATGATCACCATCGACTTTGACAGGTGATCGCGCCGGACCTAGAACTCGTCTCCTCTATTTAAAGCCATGGTATTGAAAGGGTGACCAAATCTAGATCACTCGTCCCCCCTCCGCCCATTCCTTCACGATTTTTGAGTATATTTAAAATAGCCTTTTCCACTCTGATTTGACAAAACTTCCATCAAGCTCCAATTTTCAAGATGTTTTAGCTCGATGTGCAGTCTCCTGATGATGCCGTTTTGAAAATTCGTCATTTCTCTGCTCTATCGGAATATCCGTCTCCCGTCGCGTACCCCTATGCTTCACGGAAAGTAAAGATCATTATCCAGAAGGGCAACGCCGCAACATATTGATTTCAACAGCTAGCAATTCTTATGTAGGAAAGAAAAAGAAAATAAAGGATGATGCATGGACACAAAAACTCCATATCGTGGTAGTAATCTTGTTTATATTTTATAAAATTTGTTTCTTCCACTGTATCTAAATATTAGTCCCCCTCTGATCGGCCTCGCTGAGGTCAGCCCCCCGCAAGTTGGCCCCACTTCAGTCGGCCCCTACCAGGTTGTCCCGCACTAAGTTCTCAATCATTCTGAACCCGATCATGTTGGTCATGCCCAATTTTGCCCCCCTCAGTTTAGCCCCGCTAAGGTTTGCCTCGCTCAGATCGGCTCCCCTCAGATCGGCCTCGCTAAGGTTGGCCCCCCTCAAGTCTGCCCTGCTAAGATTGGCCTCGCAAAGGTCGGCCTTGCTCAAATTGGCACCCCTCAGTTCGGCATCGCTCAGATCGAACTCGCTCAGACCGAACTCGTTCAGGTTGGTCCCGCTCAGGTTACGCCCGCTCAGGTCCCCCTCATCAAAGATCCACATATCGGCCTTGCTAAGGTCGGCCCCACGCCGTTTCGCCTCGCTCAGATCGGCCTCGCTAAGGTTGGCCCCCCTCAAGCCGGCACCGCTCAGTCCGGCCTTGCTCATGTTGGCCTTGCTCAAGTCGACCCCGTTAAGGTTGGCCCCCCTCAAGTCGGCACCGCTCAGTTCGGCCTCACTCAAATCTGCCCCAGTCAGGATGGCCCGACTCAAGTCGGTCTGCACCAAGTTAGCTTCAATTAAATTTCTCTCAGTCAAACAAGCACCTGATAACTTCGCACGGTATAAGTTCGCACCTCTCAAATTATACCTCGCATCTCCAGGCCGAATTTCTTCCACAATTGATCCATCAAATGTATTCAATATTATATTTTTCATATAAAAAAGTAATAACATAATACCAATTACTGCCAGCGCCAAAAAACCAAAAATATTAATGCTAATTTCTTTATCAAATGGAGCGTATCTAAGAAATACAAGATCTAATGTTATTGATACAATAAATATAAGGAAATCATATATAATTGCTTTGATTTTAGTAGTTGCCTCATATCATATGGCGATGCCCCTTTATTTTTATCGAATACCCCGCAGCTCTGCTGCGGGGATGAGCATATAACCGACAAACAGTTGCTGTGTTCACATATTTTGGGACAATATTATGCGGTTTAACAGTGCAAGTGCAACGTGTTTGGGGGCCATCCTAAATACCAAGA
>JBFESM010000058.1:0-9642 GCA_041548445.1 Methanothrix sp.
GTTCGCCTCGACGATCCTGCACCGAGGGTTCGCTTCGAGAATCCTCTCCCGGAAGACCTCCCTCTCGGCCTGGGAGACCATGTCCCCCTTCGTCAAAACGGCGACGTCGGCCGTGGTCAGAAGCGGCCCCACCTTCAGGGGCGCGTTCGGCCCAGTTGTGACGTCGATGACGCAGACCGCCAGGCACGAGTCGGGGTATGGAGCACACCGCAGGCAGAGGCCCGCAGTCTCGTTCAGGAGGATGTCGGCCTCCTGCACCTCCGCCCAGTCGAGCATCTCGTCGACGTTGTAGATTGAGTAGTGGTCGGGACACATGTCCTTTGCTAGGCCCACGGCAACGGGTACATTGAGCCTCTGGAACCTCTTGTCGTCCTCGGTCCAGAGGCAGTCAATCTTGACCACGGCGGGATGGATGCCCTCCCTCTGGAGGCTCTTCGCCGCGTGCATCAAAACTGAAGTCTTGCCGGAGCCGGGGGTTCCCGCGATCACCACCAGCTTCAAAGCGCGGCCCCCACCACCTCGCCCCGCCTGATCGTCTCCCGCAGTTTCATCAGCCAGTCGTCGACTTTGGCCAGATCCCCGCAGACCTTCTGCTCCTCGGAGCTCGTCTCTATCACCCTCACCATCCCACCGTTCTTCATCACGACCCTTCTTGATGTCATCAATGCGAGCATCGGATCGTGGGTAACGACGACCACGATCTTTCCCTCGCCTGCAAGAAGCTCGAGCGCCTCCTTCTTCTTGATCCCGGCGTTCTCGATCTCGTCGATGAGAACGATCGGCGAATCGCTGATCACGGCGATGTCGGCGGTCATGAGGGCTCTCGACTGGCCTCCGCTCAAAATCGTTAGATGATGGTCGGGATGAACCGGCTCGCCGGTGAGGGTGTTAGCAAGCTCTATCACCCGGTCTACAACCTCCGGCGACCTTCCTCTGCTCTTTGCATGCATCCGGAGAAACTCCTCGACGCTCATGTCTGCGAGAAAGTGCATGTTCTGGGAGAGTTGGGCGATCAGCTTCTTTCGAGGGTCAGACCTCGTCTCAGCCCGGGGCTCGCATCCGTCGATCATAATCTTCCGGCCCGAGGGGGTGTCTCCCTGGGAGAACTGCTCGATGTCGTCTATGAGGGAGCTTTTTCCAGAGCCTGTCGGCCCGACGATCCCTATGATCTCGCCCCGGTGCATGTCCAGCTTCTCCACCAGGTCCGGGTTTCCGTCCTTGTCAACCCCTCCGATTATGGTGAGCTTGCAGGCCCGATCCGTTGTCATGGTTCATGCCCTCCGTCCCAGGATCTCAAAGACCTCAGCCAGAAGGTCCGTGTCAGATGAAGATGTGGATGTAGATGAGAGGGCCGATGGTTCGGTCTCGATGTCGCATTTGAGCAGGTTCATGTCCAGTTCCTCCTTCGCCCGGGAGACTCCGCCCCCGGTAATGTTGAGCAGTATGAGATCGTTCTTTTTGACCGTCCCAGCTCGGACGGCCTTCTCGAGGGCTGCGACGGCGACGGCGGCCGCTGGGAGGATGTCGATAACCTCAGATTCCTCGAAGATCTTCTGGGCAAGTCTCGCCTCTTCGTTGGAGATCCCGTAAACCTCACCTTCGGTCTTTTCCAGAGCCTCCTTCACGCCGCCTTTGACGCCGTAAGGCGGCTTTCTGTTGTAGAGGACGTCGTCGTACATCCCAGCGGGACACCGGCCCGTCTCCATCTTCGAGCCTGTCCAGGCAGCGTAAACCGGAGCGCAGGGAGTGTTCTGAGCGAGGTGAAGTTTGGGAAGGTGCTGGCCGAAGCGGCCGTCCTCGATCAATCGAAGCGAGGCCTCCCAGGCGGCGATCCCACCGGTGCCGCTCCCGATCGCCTGGAAGTAGTGTTTGGGAAGGGCCTTCATCGAGAGGACGCCGTCCAGCATCACGACCCCCATCCCGTCCCTGCGGGCGACGTTCCTCGCCCCGCCTTCCCCAACGAACCGAGGGTGTTCCGCTAGCCTGCCTGCGAAGTCGATTGCCTCGGTGTAGTCGCCGTTCACCGATATCACGCAGATGTTGTCTGCAGGCTTCTCGCAGATCCAGAGCCGGTCGAGGCCCGTCGGCGGGACGACCAGGATGAGGGGCTGGTTTGCCGCCGAGGCTGCCTGGGCGAAGGCCCTCGCGGTGTTTCCTGCCGAGGCGACGACGAGGACCTGGTCGTCCTCCCGTTCGATCATCCTCTCCACCGTGGGAGGCGCTTCAAGGTCCTTGAAGCTGCAGGTGGTCATCTTGGCTCCCCTCTCGGGCCAGTAGCCGCTAAAGCTGACGTAGAGGTTTTCTAGATCCAGCTCCCGGGCCAGCCCCTTGCTTCTGTAGGTCACGGGCTTCTCCCCCGATCCTCGAAGGATCTCCTTTACGGGAAGCCAGTCGTAGAACTTCCAGAGGCCCGGAAGGTCGTCTCTGGGGGTGAGCCTTTTTGTGAAGTACTCGGTTCTGAGCAGTGAATCGTCATTTTGACAGGCGAGAGCGCGAGGCGGCTGCACGCGCCCGCATCCCAGGCACCTGACCAAATATTCGCCCATGATGGTGTTTCGGTGAGTTGTGGATATAACGTTTTCTGTTTTGTCCACTATTCTGGCCGTATTGTGAAATTTCGATCCTATAAAATGTACAATACGCCCACGAAACTGACATATTTCGGGCGACCTGACCCCGCATGTCCGGAAGAAAGAGCTTGAGTATTAGTGAAGGTAAACCACAAAGAAAAAATGGAGAAGCCAGACATCTGGTCTGCGCTCACAAGAAGACCAATTCGCCCTTGCCGTCCTCGCGGTGTCTCTCCTCCGGATCGTCCAAATCTGAGGTTCCCCAGATCATGCTGACGGTCTGGCCCGATTCAAAGGTCTTATCAAATTCGTCACCAGTATCCATCTTCCGGCTGAACTCGATGACGGTGAAGCCGTCCTTTTCAGAACCTGCGAACTCGATGATGTCGTCGGTCCCGCCAAGATCGATGTCAGGAGGATGGGGTCCATAGTTCCCGGTGGAGTAGGCGTCCATGGCCGAAACCTCGCCGTCATCGACCCAGCCCATGATCATGTCGGCATCCTTCATCCAGACCTCGGGCTCAAAGCCTATGGCAACCCACCCCTCCGTCTCGCCTTTGATGGCCATGTAGAGGGTCTCGGCGTCGTTCTTCCAGCGGACCTCGAAGATCCCTCCCGAGAGGATCATCTTCTGGGCGTACTCACCGTCGGTTACGACGCCGTCGGCGGTCCAGTCCACTGTGACCGTCTGGAGCATGGGCTCGGCGGAGGGGCCAGAATGCTTTTCTTCTGGCTGGTCGGCGCATCCTGCAAGAAATACCGCCAGGATCACCGAGAAGAGCAGTATCAGCTTCGAATTCATGAGATCGTATCAGCGCCGATCAGATAAAAAATGTTGGGACTGGGATCCGAAACCTGAACTTCGGACCCCGGGCCGCTCAAAGGCGAGCCTAGCCGTTCCTCTTCCAGCGTTGTGTCTTATCGCCAGGGAGTCAGAGCCGGACATCGACCAGATTATATCGACGGTCTGGCCTGGCTTGAGGACCTTGTCAAATTCGTCGCCGGTATCCATCTTCCTCTTGAACTCTATCACTGTCCAGCCATCGGCCTCGGCGCCGCCGAACTCCAGAAGGTCGTTCGTCCCGCCGAGGTCTTCGTCAGAAGGGTGAGGCCCGTAGATCCCCGTCGAGTAAAGGTCGAGGACTGTAGCCTCGCCCCTTGATACCCAGCCCATGACCATGTCCGCATCCTTCATCGCCTGGGTCGGCTCAAAGCCTATCGCCACGAAACCTTCGGCCCTGCCCTCCAGGGCCATGTAAAGGTTCTCGGCATCGTTCTTCCAGTGAACGATGTACTTCCCGCCAGATAAGGTTAGATTCCGCGAGTACTCGCCCTCGGAGACGACACCGTCGGGAGCCCACTCTCCGGCGACGGGAACGGCCGGCTCAGTTGCTGCAGGCTCAATCGGTTCGGTCAAAGTCGCGTTTTCAGCACTCTCGTTCGGGAGATCGGTTGGGGTTTCCTTGGCTTCTGTCACCGCGCCGAGGCGAAGGGCGAAGAGAGACGGCTCTTCTCCCGCCCCGGCGGGCCAGACGATGGAATCTTTTGCGACGGCAGGCCATCCGTTGATCCCGGCGGGCGCTTTCAGCTCGAAGACCTCCTCGCCGGAATCGGCCTTGAAGGCGTGGATCGTGCCGTCGTACTCCGCGGTGAAGACCAGGTCGTTTATCACCGTGGCTCCTCCCAGATTCATCGTATCAAAGAGCTTGATCCAGAGGATCTTGCCGGTGGCGGCATCGATGGCCACAAGCTCGCCGGTCCCGTTATTGAAGTCCATGGTCGACGTGTCTAAGGCTGCCGGGGTCCAGTCAGAGAACATGTTCACGACGGGGACGTAGAGGACGCCGTCGTGGTAGGCCATCGGTGTCTCAACCCCGCCCAGGACGCCCGGAAAGATTCTCGTGGTCCCGTTCGGCAGAGAGTCCAGCTGGGCCGTCTCGTCGTACTCGCCCACCACCGTCGACCACAGAACTTCGCCGGAGGTTCGGTTGAAGGCGTAGACTTTGCCCATCTTCCCCGCCCCGAAGACCACCTTCTGGTGCACGCCCTTCACATCCAGCTCTGCCAGGATCGGCGAGATCTGGAAGTCGTGGTCGAAGAGGTCGTGGGCAAGGACCTGGCGGAACCAGATCATCTCGCCGGTGGCGTGATCGAGGGCCATCATGCTGTCGGTGTAGAGGTTAGGCCCAGGCCTGCTGGCGCCGCTCGGCCACTCCTCGGTTCCCGGGAATGGTGCGGGGTTTGCGATCCCCCAGAACATGATCCCGGTCTCGAGATCGATGGCGGGCGGATACCAGCACCCACCGCCGCTGTTAACCTCCTTGTTCCCCCAGAGGTCGGGCGAATCTACGGTGGAAAAGTTCCAGACAATGTCGCCGGTCTCGGCATCGAGGGCGCTGATGACGCCTATGCCCCCCGGCGCGTAGAAGACGTCACCGGTCCCGGGAACTGTGGAGACGTAGACGAGACCGTCGTAGACGGAAGGCTGGATGTCGATTCCCGTGGTGCTCACGTTCGAGATCAGGGTCGACCAGACCTCGTCACCGGTCTCAGCGTCGAGGGCGGTCACGTTGTAAAGGTCTTTGGCGACGAAGACCTTGCCCCAGCCCACGGCGGGACCGTTGGGGCCGACGACGTCGGTTACGTTGTAGAACTTCGACCATCTGACGTCGCCCGTCTCAAGGTCCAGGGCGAAGACGTTGCATCTGAGGTCCTGGAAGTAGACGACGTCCCCGGCGATGATGGGGTTGCTCGAAGCGGCTCCGTAGGCACCGATCCCCGGGATCGGAAATGACCAGGCAACCCCCAGATCCGATACGTTTTTTGAAGTTATCGCAGAATCGACGGTGGCCCTGGTGTTCTCATAGTCCTTGTTCGGAAGGGGCCAATCCTCGGCGTGATCCGCCACTTCCGGCGGGATTGAATCTCCTATGCCATCGGCCAGAGCCGTTGCAGCAGTGATTAGCGTTAACGCTGCGATCATCATCAAAATTTCGTTCGATTTTTTGGCTTTTGTCAAAGACGATCACCTCTTAAGTCTCTTATATTGCCCCTTACATCCTCATTTATTTTTTCCTCGGATCTCGAAAAATGTGATCCTGGCAACTGGAACCAAACGTCAGCAACATAGATCGCTAAAACTCGCATTCGAAAAGGAGGCGCACGAAGTTCATGGAGATTTCCAGATTACGGCCATTTTTTAACGAGTCGACAACATATCGATTTCAGTCGATTTATCAAAAAAGCACTATTGAAGATATCTATTAACTAACGATTTACTCCCTTAAGATTCCGCTTCTTTCCCGGCCGGTGGCAGGGTGAAGCAGACGGAGCAATCCCGGCCCGGCTCTGACTCAATCCATATTCGTCCGCCGTGGACCTCGATTATCCTCTTGACGATGGCAAGGCCGGCCCCGGTGTCGGGGCTCCTCTTGTCGATTTTATAAAATAATTCAAAGACCTTCTCCTGCTGGTCGGGCCTGATCCCCGGGCCGTTGTCCCGGACGAAAAAAGTGGGCTCACCATCCCCCTCTCTCCGAAATCCTATATCGATCTTCGGCCGGGGACCGCAGCCTGCGTATTTCGCAGAGTTCTCTATCAGGTTGACGAGGGCCTCCACCAACCTCAGACGGTCGACGCAAACCACGGGCAGCCCTTCTGCCACCGAGACTTCGACCCCCCTCGACCTGATCGTCTCCTCAGTCTGGTCCAAAGCTTCTAGGGCGATCTCCGCGAAAGAGATCTCCTCGGGAGGGTTGGCGACCCGTCCGATCCTGGACAGCTCCAGGGCGTCGGTCAAAAGTCGGTCCATCCTGGCCGCCTCCCTATCCATCCGCGTCAGGTACACCTCGATCCCCTGGCAGTCGCCCTCTTCTACGTCTTCTCTGAGGCAGGCTGCAAAACCCCTCATCGCCATGAGGGGGGACCGCAGGTCGTGGGAGACGGTGTAGACGAACCTCTCCATCTCGGCGTTCTTCGCCTCAAGCTCTGCGGTCCTCGACCCCAGCGCCTCAGTAGCCCGAATCCGGGCGACGGCGTTTCCTATCATGGAGGCGATCGTCTTGAGGGCGGTTCTGCTGGCGATGGGAACCCGGTCGATGGTGTGCGACCCGATGCTGTAGCAGCCGATGACCCGGTCCTGGTGGAGTATGGGAACGACCGCGATCGATCTGATCCCCTCGTGCTCTCTTGCCTTTTGAAGGGGAAGATCCGAATCCTGGAGCCTGACGTAGACGGATCTTCCCTCCATCACCATTTGGGACCTCTTCGAATCGCGCTTCTGGTTCGATATAATATCCAGAAAATCCTCGCTGAGACCTTTGCAGTGGGCGAGCCTGAGATCCCCGGATTTCTCGTCCAAAAGGTAGATGGTGCCGCAATCCATATCCGAGATCTCGATGGCGGTGTCGACGCAGATCTTCAGGGCCTCTGCGAGGGAGGTCGTCTCCGAGAGCTTCAGAGACATGTCACGCTGAAGCAGAAGCTGTCTTCGCGCCCGTCTCCGATCCGTGACGTCTTGGACGATCCCCTCCAACTCCAAAGGGCGTCCTCTTATGTCACAGACTCTCCTGACCGTCTCGTAAACCCATCGGATCTCCCCATCTTTTCGAAAGATTCGGTAAATCTGTTTGGCGGAGCCGCCGGTATCGGCAATCAACCTTTCGTTAAATTCAACGAATTTCGGGAGGTCTTCGGGATGGATCAGCAGGTCCCACCTGACTCTCCCCTCGGAAAAATCCTCTTCGGAGTATCCGGTGATCGCTTCCACCTGGCCGTGAACGAAGGTGGGAACCGATCCGGGCGGGTTTCGAAAGGCGATTCCAGGAAAGTTCTGAACGAAGGTCCGGTAGCGCTCCTCGCTCTCCAGAAGGGCCCTTTTGGCCCGGCATCGATCGGCGGCCAATCTGACGTGATGAGATAGCTCAGCGAACGTCAAAGCCGGGCCGCTGTTCTTCTGGAGATAGTAGTCGGCGCCGCAGTTCAGGGCCTCGATGGCCACCTCTTCCCGGCTTCTTCCCGTGAAGAGGATGAAAGGGATCTCTGTATCCCGGTCTCGGACAGCCTTAAGAAAGGTTATCCCGTCCATCTCAGGCATCGCATAGTCGGAGACTACGACATCGTAGCGCGAAGCTTCGTTTAAAAGCCGCTCCATCGCCACTCTCGCCGACAAAACGGAATCGACCAATATATCGCCTGACTTTTCAAGGAAAGTTTTCGTCAACTCCATAATCATGGGGTCGTCGTCAACCATCAGAACCCGAATCATGAACCTCCACCGCCGACCTCCAAGCGAGTACGACTTACATTCGAAACTATCGTATTTGTAAGTTCCGATATGGTTTTGCAGGTTCGGACCGTATTCTCTGACTTCTTCCTTTTGTTACAAATTCAATGATAAATGGCATATCAAAATTAAATTACATTCTTCACACTATCGGATCAGGTCGGAAGCGTTTTAAAGCTTTTGAAAATCGGCGGAGAAAGATATAAAATATAAGAGAGCGAAGTAAATGCAGGAGGATTAAAAATGAAAGAAGAGGTATTCTTCGGCGAAGGGATGGTACACGTCAAAAAAGATTTCCCCGAACTTTACGAGGCCATCACCGGCCTGAACGAGGCGATATACACGGGAAAGGTCATCGACTACAGAACCCAGAAGCTGATCGCGCTGGGGATCGCCGCTGCCGCCTCCGACGAGAGGGCGACGAAGAAGCAGATGATGAGCGCGATGAAGGAGTTCGGCGTCACAAGAGACGAGATCGTCGACGTCCTGAGGGTCGTCCTCCTTACCTCGGGGATGCCCCCCTTCACCAAGGCGATGAAGATCCTGTACGAGCTGAAGTAGACGGCCAATTGAGGGGGGAGGTCGAGGACGGCGATTCTCCCCTTCACGCCACTTTCATACCTTTTTCCAGATCCTTCATCTCTTTTTCCAGCTTTTTGATGGCGTCCCGAAGCTGAATCGCCCGCTCGAAGTCGAGGACCTCGGCGGCCGCCCTCATCTCGGCATCAAGCTCGATGACGACGTTAGGGATCTCGGACTTGGGGATGTGTCTTGTGTCTGTGATCTCGACGACCTTCTCTCTGATGAGCTTCTTGATGGTCATCGGAACGATGCCGTGCTCTTCGTTGTACTTCATCTGGAGGGCGCGCCTCTCCTCAGTTTTTTTTACCGCGCCCCTGACCGAGTCGGTCATCCTGTCGGCGTAGAGGACGACCCTCGAGTTTGCGTTCCGAGAGGCTCTCCCGATCGTCTGGATGAGGCTCTTTTCGTCCCGGAGAAATCCCTCCTTGTCCGCGTCCAAAATTCCGATGAAGCCGACCTCGGGGATGTCGAGCCCCTCCCGGAGGAGGTTGATCCCGACGAGAACGTCGAACTTACCGAGGCGAAGCTCCCGGATGATCTCGGTCCTCTCGATCGTCTGGATCTCGGAGTGGAGGTAGCGGGCTCGGATCCCGTTCTTTGCGAGAAAGTCTGTCAGCTCCTCGGCGAGCTTCTTCGTTAATGTCGTCACAAGAGCCCTGTCCCCCTGCTCGACGACCTTTCCGATCTCCTCCATGACGTCCCTGACCTGCCCCTCCACGGGCCTGACTTCAACCAAGGGGTCGAGAAGGCCCGTGGGCCGGATGATCTGCTCGACGACCTGGCCGGACCTCTCCCGCTCGAAGGGGCCGGGGGTCGCCGAGACGAAGATCGCCCGCCTCATGAACCTCTCGAACTCCTCGAACCGCAGCGGCCGGTTGTCGTAGGCGCTGGGCAGCCGGAATCCGTAGTCTACGAGGCTCTTTTTCCTGGATCGATCGCCCTTGTACATCGCCCGAAGCTGAGGGATCGTCTGGTGGCTCTCGTCGATCACCAGAAGGAAGTCGTCGGGGAAGTAGTCCAAAAGGCAATAGGGAGGCTCACCGGGCTGTCGGCCGTCGAAGTGGCGGGAGTAGTTCTCTATCCCCTTGCAGCTTCCGGTCTCTTTTATCATCTCGATGTCGTAGAGCGTCCTCTGCCGCAGGCGGTGGGATTCGAGCATCTCAAGCTCTGGCAGCCTCTCCTCCAGCTCCACCAGGATCGAGTCGA
>JBFESM010000059.1:0-9606 GCA_041548445.1 Methanothrix sp.
ATCTGGCAGCAGGAGTTCTCTTTGCTCGGATGGTCAGATGATACTTGGCCGAGGCAGGAAGCTATTGGAAAGCTGAAAAATTGAAGATGGGGGCCGATCGAACGGCGGGATCGATCACGCCCCAGAGGCGGCCGCAGCTTCTGTCGCACCGGCTGCATCTGCCTGGTTTTTCGCGCCACCCAGCGCCGGCGTGGTGATGGTGAACTCGTCCTCCGGGGTCCAGGTCAGCGCCCTCCACTCGGCGTCCGCGTGGTCTGCGTAGACGGTCACAAGAACGTAGCCATAGTCCGTGTCGTTGAAATACTCGAGCTCCACAGAGCTGTCGTTATAGCTCCCGTTCCAGGACTCGCTCGGGAACGGGGCTCCGCAGGAGCCCACAAGAACCTGCTGGATTTCGATTCCCGCGCCCGACTCGTCTCGGATGCGAGCCCGGTTGTAGAAGTGGTCGTGGCCGCAGAAGTACATCCGACACCCAGCCTTGCCGATGCTCTTCCAGAAGGCATCCCGATCCTCGGTGTATACCGCCAGGCAATCCTTGTGGTTCACCTCGAAGGCGGGCTCATGACCAAAGACGAAGACGTAAGGCTTGCTGTTGTTTTCAAGCTGCTCATCCAGCCAAGCCTGATTTACCCTGTGGGGGCGGACGTACTGGTCAAGCCCGATGAAAAGGGCATTTTCGTGCTCGAAGCTGTAGGTCAGGTACTTCTCGCCCTCAGGACCGCTGTCCTTGAGCCCGTATTCGCTGAGGTTGCCTTCAAAGGCCTCCAAATACGCCTCTTTCAAAACGGGATCGGGACTTGGAATGTAAGGATAAGGGGGATTTTTCCACGGCTCGAGGGGGCCGTCTTCGTGATTTCCTCTGACGGTGTAAACCTTGATCCCAGCCTCGTAAACCGGCCCCATCGCCCTCTTCCAGTTTTCGAACTGCTTGGCGTAGGAGGTGCTACCGTTCTGGCACCATCCGTTGACCATGTCTCCGGGGAAGATGACGAGGTCGCACTTCTCGTCCGCCACCGACTTTGCGATCAGCGTTACGATGACGTCATTGATCCCGGACTTGGCCGTCGTATTATTGTTGTCTCCTCTGGTGTCGCAGACCACAGCAAAGGTCCAGGGACCGGCTCCGACAGAATCTGACGTATCGTCCACGAATAACCTCTCCCCCGCAAACGAGAAGGCTGCAACGAATAGGCATAGCCCGATAAAGGCCAACGCAAATGAATCGTGTTTCATTTTATACCTCGAAAATCTGCTTTACTTTTTTAAATACCACATTCTAACCGATTCCTTCATCATCTCAAAGCACCGTCACTTATTACCGAAGATGTACAGCTCTACTGAAATTCTTTTGTATTAGTAATTTGAGGTGGTATCAGGGCAATTAGGACCGTTGTCTTCCCGGTGAACGGAGATTTCAGCATATTTCCAGACCGAAGGTCGCGCCCTTTAATCAGCATATTCTGATTTATCAGAAAAGCTTAAATCTTCAGAGATATCTGTAATGGACTTGAACAGAGGCGGAAATGTGACTCCTGAAGATGAGAAGCGCGAAAAGGACGGGTGGCGTGAGAGAGAAGCCTGCTGCAATGCGGGGGAATCGAGCTGCTGCAGAGTGGAATCGATCGTAAGCGTGGATGAGAGAGGACAGATGGTTCTTCCAAAGGACGTCCGGGAGAAGGCGAAGATCCGGCCAGGAGAAAAGCTGGCGGTGGTGAGCATGAAGAATCAGAACGGCGAGATCTGCTGTCTCTCCTTGATAAAGGTCGAGGAACTCGAGGGTATGGTGAAGTCGATGCTCGGGCCCGTCATGAACGACGTTTTCAAGACGGAAATATAATTAAATTAGTTATAATTAGTTTGATAAAACTATCGTTGAAGGTGAGGATATGAAAGATCAGGAAGCAAAGAGAGTTGTGAAAGAGAGGTACGGCCGCGTTGCAGAGCAGTCCGGTTCGTGCTGCTGCTCTTCGAGCTGCTGCGGGACCGCAAAGCCCGAAGAAATCGGGAGGAAGATCGGCTATTCGGAGGAGGAGCTGGCTTCTGCCCCAACAGGAGCAAACCTTGGGCTTGGCTGCGGAAACCCCATCGCTCTGGCGTCGATCAGGGAGGGGGAGGTTGTCCTGGACCTGGGGTCGGGCGCAGGCTTCGACTGCTTCCTCGCCTCAAAGAAGGTCGGCCCGAAGGGCAAGGTCATAGGCGTGGATATGACCGAGGAGATGGTGGCGCGGGCCAGGGCCAACGCCTCCAAGGGCGGCTACAAAAACGTGGAGTTCAGGCTCGGCGAGATCGAGAAGCTGCCCGTCGAGGACGGCTCCGTCGACCTGGTCATCTCAAACTGCGTCATCAACCTCGTGCCCGACAAGATGGCCGCCTTCAAAGAGGCCCATCGTGTGCTCAAACCCGGCGGAAGGCTGATGGTCTCAGACATCGTTCTGCTGGGGGAACTGCCGGATTTCATCAGAGAGTCGGTCGAAGCCTACGTCGGCTGCGTCGCCGGGGCGGCGTTGAGGGATGAATATCTCGACTCGATAGGATCGGCGGGGTTTGAGGACGTCAGGGTGATCGATGAATCTGAATTCTCTCTGGATTGCGTGACCAGCGACCCGACGGGCCGGGCGATCCTGGACGGCCTGAACCTCTCAAACGGAAAGCTGAAAGAGGTCGAGAGATCGATCGCCAGCATAAAGGTCAGCGCCGTCAAGCCCAAAACTCCATAAAATAATTAAATAAAATTGTGGGATGGCCCTTTGCTCATCCCGCATCGTAATAGCAGACCTCGTCGACGTCCAGGACCATCGGAGCTCCGAGCTTGAAGCTCTTGACTGTCCTCACCCGGCCGTGGCCCACCATCTGGAGCTGGACCCTCGCCGCCTGGGCCTCCCTCTCCTCGTAAAAGTCGGCTCCCGCCTGGACCGTCTTGTGGGTCACAACCTGAATCTCCCGGATCCTCGTCAGCATCCCGCCGGTCCCGGTGACGATGTCGGGGCCGCTCGCCTCGGTCAGAAATATGACGTCTCCAGGGCTCAGGTGGAGGAGCGCTAAGAAGTTGTGAGGGCTCCTGATCTCGAGGGTCCTGATCCCGTTGGTCACAAGCTCCCTGATCACCTGCCTGGATATCCCCGTAAGTGCAACGCATTCCATCGCCATCACCCGTACATCGGGAACTGAAGCTCTTTCTTCCTTGGAACCTCTTCGGCGGAGGTGCTCTTCACCTGCTCTGCAAGCTTCTGCATCTGAAGCTCGATCTCTTCCGCCCTCTCCTCAAGTTCCTTCGTGTCGACGTTCAGGCCGTAGAGGGTGTTCAGCATCTTGACGGTGACCACCGCAGCCTTCGGGTCGGGAGCCATGCTGTGGGTCTCGCCCAGGAGGCATATCGCCGGCATCTTCCGGAGCAGGCACTCGTTCATGACGCTACCCGATATCCCAGATATCGTCCCGATCTCGAAGACCTCCACCTTGTCCTTTATCCTCTCCAGCATCTCCTCGGTGGTGGCGGCGCCGAATACCCGCTGCTCCTCGCTCATCACCGTTATACCGGCAAGACAGACCATCTCCTTCGCCCCGATCGACTCGACCCAGGATACGATCCCTCGGGCGACGTCGTAAGAGGCTGCGGGGTGGACCGGTATGTCTGAACTTATCACCACCACTCCCAGGTCCGCCTTCTCGTATATCCTCACGGGCATGTGGGCGACGCCGCCCACCAGGACCGAGAGCGGCGGGAAGAACCTCGAATCTATGGCGCCGAGGTAGTCCATCTCGAGCTTGTTGACGATGTACTGGCTTGCGATATTTCCGATCAGCCCAATTCCAGGGAACCCCTCGATGACCACCGGGTTCTCTGACTGAGGCTTTTCAGCTCTGACCTGGACTTCGTCAGTCATGAAAATATGTTTACCCTCTGATGGGTGATAAGAGCATCGCTCACATAATTCAAAAATCCCGGCCGGATCGCTCAGATCTCACGAATTCGAACGGTAGGCTCTTTCACGATGTAGCAAATTTTTGAGTCGAATCCGAGATGACAAAACGAAAGAGATATCTAGCTGCACGGTGATAACTGAATCAAGAATTGCGATATCTCTTCCTGCTGCTGGGAGAGGTCTCGCTTCGGACGATACCGATCATGGCCGATGAATCTGGAGATGATCAGATGACAGAAGAGGGTAAAGAAAGGGCAGGCGAAAGGCAAGCTGAAGAGAGCGAATCCTTCAAAAGCACGATACTTCCGGTCATTCTGGGATTGATAATCGACCTTATAGTGGACACCTTCTCCGGCCTCTCCGACTCCTCCAAGATGATGGTCATCTTAGGCCTTGGAGTGGTCTACTCGGGGGCCGAGCTTGCTGGCAAGCGCCCCAAGAAGTTTCGCATCTCATCCAGGGCGAAAACCCTCATGACGGTGGCTTTCATAATCGCAGTACTTCTCATCCTTGTTGCGGCCGTCATCCTGGGGCTCAGCCTCGTCACCACTGCCTTCCTCGTGGGATGGACGATCCTCATGGCCTTCACCTTGCGCTTCGCCCAGAGCATGCCCGAGGGAAGCGTGGTTTCCAAGGTGGCCCTGACAAGAATTGCGGCCTTCACCCTCGGAGCGGCCCTGAGCATCGGCGGGGCTCCCGTGATCGATCAGATCATGGAGGGGCCAGCCCACCTGACGATCGAAAACAACTGCGACCAGCATCTCAGATACGACCCGTTGGATATCAGCATTCCTCCCGGCAGATCCCAAACCTTGGAGATCCCAGGCGTCACCGTCACCGTAGAGCGTAGAGGGAATTGGATATCCGTCAGCGGATCTTACGGCCCGGAGGTGACCTTTCCCGTGACAGGCAGCGTCGATATAATCGTCGACGGTAGGCCCTTGAGACCCGGAGATTCGAGAAGTATCGATCTTGGGGACGGCGAAGATCACCACCTCATCATAAACTGCAGGTGAAATTTCGATCGTTCGGCAACCCCCACTCATATTTTTACATCTGCACGCCTCAAGCCCCCGATCGGATCAGGGCACTGTGAGAACCTATTAATCTCATCAGATCCACAACTGTATTAAAAATGGCAAGGGTGGTTTTGGCTGATGGGATTCGAACACGTCGAGGGGGAGAACCGGGGGAAGATAATGCTCTACGCCCTCAGCACCTGCGTCTGGTGCAATAAGACCAAAAAGCTCCTCAAGGACCTGGGGGTGGAGTACAGCTACATCTACGTCGATCTTCTGAAGGGGGACGAACGAAAGATAACGCTGGAAGAGGTGAAGCGGCACAATCCGAATACCT
The DNA here is from genome assembly GCA_041548445.1 of Methanothrix sp. GTDB lineage: Archaea > Halobacteriota > Methanosarcinia > Methanotrichales > Methanotrichaceae > Methanocrinis. The sequence goes on from JBFESM010000059.1 coordinate 5,280, forward strand.
CATTTCCCACCACGGTCATCAACGACGACAGGTGCATCGTCGGGTACAAGGAGAAGGAGATAAAGGAGGCGCTTGGGCTATGACCGATTTTGAACCGTCTTCCGAGGAGGTGGAGACCTTCTGCGAGCAGCTGGACAGGGAGGCCGAGGAGATGGGCTACCACCTGAACCCGGATCTCGATTTCACGAGAGATCTGGTCCGGGGCCTGCTGGTGAACGAGAAGCGTTACGGCTACCATTCCTGCCCCTGCAGGCTCGCCTCCGGAGACAGGGATGAGGACCTGGACATAATATGCCCCTGCGATTATCGTGACCCGGATCTTAACGAGTACGGGGCCTGCTACTGTGCCCTCTACGTCTCCGAAGATGTCCTGGCCGGCGAGCGAGAGCTTGAGCCCGTCCCCGAAAGGCGACCATCGCCCGAGGAGCGGGAAAAGGCGGCAAAGCCCCTCTCCGTCCCCTCAGGCGAATCCTTCTCCTCGCTTTCGTACCCGGTCTGGAGGTGCAAAGTCTGCGGATACCTCTGCGCAAGAGATGAGCCTCCAGGAGTCTGCCCCATATGCAAGGCCAAGATGGATCGGTTTGAGCGATTCATCTGAAGGGACGAGCTGATAGACGCAAAGGGCCTGGGGAGAAAGTGGATTTTGGCAGAAGAGGATCAGAAGAAGGCCGAGCTCAAGATATCGGGGATGATGTGCGCCACCTGCACGTCCACCGTCGAAGACGCCTTGAAGGAGGTGGAAGGGGTCGCCGGGGCCAGGGTGAACCTGGGAACGGAGACAGCTTCGGTCGAGTACGATTCCTCGAAGGCGAAGCTCGCAGACCTGGAAAGGGCCGTGGAAGAGGCTGGATACGGCGTCGTGAACGAGCGGGTCGCCCTGAAGATCGGCGGGATGATGTGCGCATCCTGCGTCTCCACCGTGGAGGATGCGATCAAGGAGTTGGAAGGTGTCCTCGCCGTCAGCGTCAACCTGGGGGCCGAGAGGGCCCGCGTCACCTACAACCCGAAGGTCACCTCCGTTGCCGAGATGAGAGTGGCGATCGAGGAGGCAGGATACCAGTATCTGGGGGTCGTGGGAGAGGAGAGCGAGGAGAGCGAAAGAAGGGAGCGAGAGGCGACAGAAAGGGACCTTCGGGATAAAAGAAGGAGGATCCTGGTCGGCTTTGCTGTCGGGGCTTTCTTGATGATTCTGGGGATGGCGCACCTCCCCCTGCCGGTTCCGATGCCCTATCTGATGCTCGTCATATCGACGCCCGTGTTCATCTACCTGAGCCACCCGATCTTCTCGGCCGGGCTCAGGGCCCTTCGCCACCGGAGCCTGACGATGGACGTCATGTACTCCATGGGGATCGGGGTTGCCTTCTTATCGAGCGTGATGGGGACCTTCAGGATCATTCTGACCCCCCAGTTCATGTTCTACGAGACGGCCGTCTTTCTCGCGGCCTTTTTGACCCTTGGAAGGTACCTGGAGACGAAGGCCAAGGGCAGGACCTCTGAGGCGATCAAGAAGCTGATGGGCCTGAAGGCCAAGACCGCCACCGTCCTCCGGGACGGCCAGGAGGTGGAGGTGGCAGCCGACGACCTTCTGGCTGGCGACGTGATCCTGGTTCGGCCCGGGGAGAAGGTGCCAGCCGACGGTGTCGTCCTCAGCGGCGAAAGCTACGTCGACGAGTCGATGATCACCGGCGAGCCGATCCCCGCCCTCAAGAAGAAAGGCGACGAAGTCGTGGGAGGAACCCTCAACAAGAACGGTGCCCTCAGGTTTCAGGCCTCGAAGGTCGGAAGGGAGACGGCTTTAGCTCAAATAATCGCCCTGGTGGAGGAGGCCCAGGGCTCGAAGCCCTCGATCCAGAGGCTGGCGGATAGGGCCGTCGCCTTCTTCATACCCGCGGTCCTGACGATCGCGGCCCTCACCTTCGTTCTGTGGCGTTTCGTCTTAGCGGATCTTGCCCCCAACGATCCGCTCCACTTCGCCCTCACCGCCACCATATCGGTTCTGGTGGTGGCCTGCCCCTGCGCCCTGGGCCTTGCAAGCCCCACCGCCATCACCGTCGGCCTCGGCCGGGCCGCGGAGCTCGGGGTTCTGGTGAAGAGCGGCGAGGCTCTGGAGGTCTCAGAGAAGCTCGATGCAGTCGTCTTCGACAAGACCGGGACCCTCACGGTGGGAAGGCCCGAGGTTACAGACCTCATCGGCTTTGGGATCGACGAAGCTGAACTTCTCCGGATCGCCGGAGGGATCGAGGCGAGCTCGGAGCATCCTCTCGCCGAGGCAGTGGTGAGGAGGGCGAGAAGCGAAGGCGTCGCCCTCGCCGAGACGACATTCTTTGAGGCCCGAGGCGGAAAGGGCGTCCTCGCCCGGATTGATGGGAAAGATGCGGCCGTAGGAAACAGGATTCTTCTCCGTGAGATCGGGATCGAGATCCCCGAAGAGGTCGAAGGGGCCGCCCTCCGTCTCGAAGAGGAGGGAAAGACCGCCCTCATCGCCGCCCTTGGCGAGAGGATCGTGGGCGTCGTGGGCGTTGCCGACACCCTCAAAGAGAACTCCAAAGAGGCGGTCGGAAAGCTCAAGGAGATGGGATTTGAGGTTCTGATGATCACCGGCGACAACCCCCACAGTGCCGGGATCGTGGCAAAAGAGATCGGGATCGAGAGGGTTCTCGCCGAGGTTTTGCCCTCGGATAAGGCTCTGGAGATAAAGAGGCTCCAGGAGAAGGGGATGGTTGTGGCCTTTGTCGGGGACGGGATAAACGACGCTCCGGCCCTCGCTCAGGCCGATGTTGGGATCGCCATCGGGAGCGGGACGGACGTCGCCATCGAGAGCGGCGAGATCGTCCTGATCAGGGACGATTTGATGGACGCTGTGGCCGCGATCGAGCTCAGCCGTAAGGTGATCGCAAGGGTGAAGCTGAACCTCTTTTGGGCCTTCGCCTACAACTCGATCCTGATCCCGGTGGCGGCTGGGGCCTTCTACCCCTCCTTTGGGATCGTCTTTCGGCCAGAGTTTGCGGGCCTAGCCATGGCCTTAAGCTCCGTGACGGTGGTGAGCCTGTCCCTGATGCTGAAGGGATACGTCCCCCCTGCGAAGAGAGCGAAAGGCTGAGCGGGGGAAAATGTGAAATGTCAGTTCTTTGAAGGTTAGTTGGAGGCAAAAATTTTGGCGATAGATCCGATATGCGGCATGACCGTCGACGAGAAGACGGCCAAGTTCAAGACCGATTACAATGGAACCACCTACTACTTCTGCGCCCCAGGGTGCAAGAAGGCCTTCGAGAAGGAGCCCGAGAAGTATCTGAAAAAGTGAGAACTCAAATTTCGAAAAGCCAGGTGTCATTTCATGAAAAAGTACGACCTGATAGTCGTCGGTTCCGGCGCCGGGATGATCATCGCATCGAGGGGGATCAGGGCCGGAATGAAGGTCGCCCTGGTGGACCACGGCCCCATGGGAGGGACCTGTCTCAACACCGGCTGCATCCCCTCGAAGGTTTTGATATACCCGGCGGACGTGATCAGGACCCTGGAGGCGGCTAGGGCCGTCGGAGTGGAGGCTCGCGTCGAGAAGATCGACTTTGACCTCATAATGAAGCGGATGCATTCGATCGTCGACGAGGGGCGGCGGGGGATGGAGCGGTCCGCTGAGGGCACTGAGAACCTGGACTGGTATCGGGGCTGGGGCGAGTTCTTCGGCGACCTCGAGATGAAGGTCAATGAAGAGACGATCACAGCCCCCAATATATTCATAGCCACGGGGTCTAGGGCTCTCGTCCCCCCGATACTGGGCCTTGAGGAGGCGGGCTACATCGACAACGTCTCGGCCCTGGAGCTGGAGCGCCCTCCAAAGAGCCTTGCGATCCTGGGCGGAGGCTACATCGCCTGCGAGTTCGGCCACTTCTTCTCAGCCCTGGGAACCAAGGTCACGATCCTCGGGAGAAACCACCACCTTCTCAAAAACGAGGAGCACGAGATCTCCGATATCGTGAAGACGCGGCTCGGCAAGCACGTCAACGTCAAGACAGGCCACGAGGTGGTGAAGGTCGAGTGGGAGGATGGAAAGAAGGTCGTATCCGCCCGAGACGTCGACTCCGGCGAGATCCGGGAGTTTGCCGCCGAGGAGGTGATGGTGGCCCTGGGAAGAAGGTCAAACTCCGACATCCTGAAGCCGGAGAAGACCGGGGTCGAGGTCGACCGCCACGGCTGGATCGTGGTCGACGATTACCTTGAGACGACGAGATCCGGCATCTGGGCCGTCGGGGACGCCACCGGAAAGCACATGTTCAGGCATGTAGCCAACCGCGAGGCCCGGATCGCCTGGAATAACGCCTTCGGCGAC
>JBFESM010000060.1:0-9254 GCA_041548445.1 Methanothrix sp.
ATCCCTCAGATTTCGACCTATGGATCGGCTGGCAGAGGCGACCATGGAGAGGTCGGCCCCCCCATCGGGTCCGGGTGGGGTTCCCACGCATACAAAAGAGAGGTCAGAATCGGCTACCATCTCGTAACTATCGATTGCTCTCAGGTTCCTGCCCGCATGTTTGGAGAGGATTTCATCAAGACCTTTCTCGTATATTGGCGCCTTTCCAGAGTTTATCGCTTCAACTTTAGCTTTATCTATTTCTATAATACTTACATTATGACCTAGCTCCGCAAAACATGCAGCCGATACTAGACCCACATATCCTCCCCCTATTACCGAAATCCTCACGTCGACCAACTCCTTCCAATATTCGATCGCTTTAACTGGCTACTCGAAAGCAAAAAAACATATAACTTATATTTTTATTGTTTTCTGGGCGGTAGAGCCGCAACCTACTCGCCCGGCCTCTTATCATGGCGTCAATTCAGCTCGGGTGAGGATCAGGGCTCAAAGGAACTTGCGAACCTTTTCTTCAGATAAATTCAGATATTTTCCCACAATGCCGACGAAGAGATCCTCCTGCTGGCGTCTATCCATGCCAAAGGAGTCTTCGAGGACGCACCTCTCCATCTCCATTGATATGAGCCTTGTCTGGACCTTCGCCACCTTGAATTCGCTCGCGATCCTCGCGAGGGCGTTCATATAACGGCCGATGGAAAAGGGCCTTTCGTCCGAATGCCGCTCCACAAGGCCGCACTTGACACAATAGCGATGAGGCTGAAGGCCACGTTCCCGGCCTCTGTAGGAATGTGGAAGCCATACCTTCTCCTTGTCGCCACAGATCACGTGATCGCACTTCGTTCGGCCTGCCCCCGTAAGTCCGTCAGTATCGGATAAAACTCCCGACATATATCATGATCGCTGGCTTCAGTCACTGAAACCTCACTTCGACCTATCCCGACCCGCCGACCGTCGCCTCTTCGATGAGGAGGTGGGGCGAGCCGTCGCTGACCGGGACGAGCTGGCCGGACTTTCCACACCTTCCGCTGTTGAACTTGAGATCGTTTCCGACGATCTTAACCTTCGCCAGGATCTCCAGGATGTGGCCCGAGAGTGAGACGTCCCGAAGAAGGGAGGTCACCACCCCATTCTCGACGAGGTATCCGCGCTTGGCGTTGAACTGGAATACGCCCTCCGCGGTGCTCACCTGGCCGCCCCGGCTGCCCAGAAGGTAGACTCCGTCTTTCATCTCCTCCAGGATCTCTTCGAACTTCCAGCCGTCTTTTCTCGGGGCGATGTAGGTGTTGCTCATCCTCACCACGGGCCTTGCGCACCCCTGGGCCCGGGCGTTTCTGGGGGTCCCCCCCAACCGGCCCGCCGTCTCCCGAGTGTGTAGGTAGGACCGAAGGACGCCGTCCTCGACGAGGACCGTCTCGCCTGAACTGCTCCCCTCGTCGTCGAAGGGGTAGTGGCCGTAGAGGGAAAGGCTCGGGTCGTCTTTCACCGTCACAAGGTCTGAACCGATCTTCTTGCCGATCTTTCCCTCCAGGATTGATCCACCCTCGAGAACTATGTCCGCCTCGGTGGCGTGGCCCACGGCCTCGTGGACGAAGACGCCACCAAGTTCCTGATCGACGATGACGGGAAAGCTCCCGCCCTTGGGGGCCTTCGCATCGAGGAGAGCGACGGCGGTCTCTCCGGCCCGCCGGGCGAGATCCGTCGCATCGACCTCTTCGAATAGCTCAAGGCCGCAAGTCCCGGCCCTGCTCTCCATTCCGGCCTGGTAGAGGCCTGACCTGCTGGCGACGGCGGTGACGTAAAACCCCATCCTGGTCGTCTCGTATTCGAGATCCCTGCCGTCGGAGCTGGAATAAGTGGTCTTCACCAGAACCTCGTTGTAGACCGCCTGGGTGCTGGATACTCCTTTCACCTTCGCAGCGTCTTCGATCTCCCGGATCAGCCCGACCTTCTCCTCCAGCGAGAGGTCGCTTGGGTCCTTCTTCACCCGGATTTTTTCGCTTTTTCCGGGCAGCGAGCAAGCAAGCTCCAGCTGCTCGTCTCCGGCTATCCTCCGGGCGGCTTTTTTTGCCGTCTCCAGCTTTCCCGCGAGGTCGTCGAGGCTCTCAGTCTGGACGAATCCCCAGGACCCTCCGAATAGAGCCCTGATGGCGGCCCCCTGAAAAAAGCTCTCCGAGATCTCGTCCAGATCCCCGTTGTCTAGGACTATCCTGGTGCTCTTGCCCCTTACCACCCGCAGATCGTGAAACTCGTCCATCTGATGTACCTCTCCAAGCCTTCTCGATGAGAGAACCACATTGGTATGACTTAACCCTGTCTATGAGAGAAGATTAAATTGCATATGATGAATAATTACTATAAAAAGAGCGGTGCCCAAAAGGAGGGGTCGGTCTCGACCGACCCTCTACAGGCTTTTGATCGGGGTTGGTATCGGCTCGGGCAGGACGATCCCCAGCTTCTTCTCCGCGGCGAACTTCTTCAGCTTCTCAAGAAGCTTCGGCTTTTGGCCCGAGAAGCTGTACTCGAAGACCTCGCTTATGGAGGTGACTGGGATGATCTTGATCCTGTCCTTGAAGGTGTCGTCGATGAGGACGTCACCCTCGTTGGACTTGGGGATCAGGACGGTGGTGATCCCGGCCAAGGCTGCGGCCTCGATCTTCTGGGTGACGCCGCCTACGGGCAGAACGTCGCCCCTCACCGAGAGGGAGCCTGTCATGGCTATGTTCTGCTTTATGGGAACGCCCTCAAGGGCGGATATCACCGCCGTTGCTATCGATATGGAGGCGCTGTCCCCCTCGACGCCCTCGTAGGTTCCTATGAACTGGATGTGGACGTCCTTGTTGGTTATGTCCTCGCCGAGGAACTTCTTTATCAGGGCTGAGACGTTCTGGACCGCTTCCTTTGCGATCTCCTGGAGACGGCCAGTGGCTATAACTTTGCCCTCCTCCTTGGACTGGGCTGGAGTGACCTCGGCCATTATTGGGAGGACAATCCCCGAGTCGCCGACGACGGCAAGGCCGTTGACCCTGCCGATCTCGGCGCCAGCATTCTTGAACATGCTGTAGTCCTTCCTTCTTTCCAGGTACATGTCGGCGACCTGCTGCTCGACGCTCCGGGCCATCTTCTTCGCCTCGAGGACGTGTCTCATCTCGGTGAGGGCTGCACCCTCGGACCGAGCGACGTCGCCTGCCACCCTTATAAGGCCGCCCAAATCCCGCAGGAGGAGGGTGAGGTGGCCCTTTCTCCCGGCCCTTCTCTTCGCCTCTCTTACGATCTCGGCCACGGCGTCTTTGGTGAAGTGGGGGATCTTCCCGTCCCGGATCACTTCCTGGGCGACGAACCTGACGAGCTTCTCCCGGTTCTCGACGGTGTCGTCCATGGTGTCTCTCATGTAGACCTCGTAGCCGTACCCCTTGATCCTGGACCTGAGGGCCGGATGCATCCCGCCCATGGCGTCGAGGTTCCCTGCGGCGATCATGACGAAGTCGCAGGGCACAGGGTCGGTCCTGACGAGGGCTCCGGAGCTTCGCTCGCTCTGGCCGGTTATCGGGTACTCGCCTTCCTGCAAGGAGGTGAGGAGGCTCTGCTGGGACTCGAGCCTCAGGGTGTTGACCTCGTCGATGAATAGGACGCCCTTGTTGGCCCTGTGAATGGCGCCGCACTCGACCCTATCGTGGCTGGGGGTCTCAAGGCCACCGGACTGGAAGGGGTCGTGTCGAACGTCGCCCAGGAGGGACCCGGCATGAGCACCCGTGGCGTCGACGTAAGGCGCCTTCTTCTGTTTGCTGTTGTCCACCAAAAGCTTTGGAACCAGGGAGTCGTCCTTGGGGATAAGGTACCGCATGGACAGGAATATCAGGGCCGCGGCTATGATCCCGAAGAGGAGCTGGCCCGTGTAGTAGGCGTAGACGAGCAGACCCATCATGATAAGCATGAAGAACATGTTCCTGGTCTGGGTCTTCTTTCGCGCCTCCATCTTGTGGGCGTCCACTATCTGTCTGCCTCGACCCGCCGGGACCACCCTGACCTTGGGATTGTTGTTGTCCTCGGGGTTGTTGTAGACCAGAACGTCCTGGAGTTCCTCCACAGGGAGAAGCTCGCTCATGGCCCTTCCCAGCATCGATTTGCCCGTGCCGGGCGAACCGATGAGCATCACGTGGCGGCGCTGGTGGGCCGCCTTCTTTATGACCTCCACCGCCTCGTCCTGGCCGATCACCTGGTCGATCAGGCTCTCGGGCACCTTGACTCCGCTGGTGTCCTCAAACTCGGTGTTACCCAACAAATCCTTCTTCTCGTCGTCCAACAAAATACCGGCCCTCTCGCCCATATGTAGACCTTCCAACCTATATAACTGATGCTGAGATAACTGATGCTCGGAAGTCAATTTGCTTTTACACCTCGAATTCCTTCATCATCCTCTGATAATCCGCCACCATCTCTTTGGTGAGGTGAGGCTTAGACCGTTCAAAAGCCTGCCGGAAATGGCGCCCTTCGACCAGGATCCGGTCGAGGATCAGCACCTCTCTTTTCATCCCAGGGGTTATGTTCTCCCTCAGGGCGATCATCCCCGCCTCCCTGCATAGGGTCTCAATGTCTGCACCGGTCCTGTTCTCTGTCATCTCCGAGAGGGCTGAGGCGGAGACGTCCTCGGCCAGGGGCATTCCCAAGAGGTGGATCTCGAATATCCTCTTTCTTGCGGCCTCGTCCGGCATCGGGATTCTTATCAATCTATCGAACCTGCCGGGCCGCAGGAGCGACGGGTCCACCAGGTCCGGCCTGTTGGTGGCGGCGAGAACCACCACGTCCTTTAGCTCGACTACGCCGTCCAGCTCCGTCAAAAACTGGCTCACCACCCTCTCTGTGGCGTGAGAGTCTAGGCCTGACCCCCGAGCGGGGACGATCGAGTCCACCTCATCGAAGAATATCAGGGATGGGGCCGCCTGTTTGGCCTTCCGGAATACCTCTCTCACCGCCCGTTCCGACTCGCCGACCCACTTTGAGAGGAGTTCTGGACCCTTCACGGATATGAAGTTCACACCGCTCTCGGTGGCCACGGCCTTGGCGAGAAGGGTCTTTCCGGTTCCCGGCGGGCCGAAGAGGAGAACTCCCCTGGGGGGCCTGATCCCGATCGACTCGAAGGCGTCGGGGAACTTGAGGGGCCACTCGACGGCCTCCACCAGCTCCTGCTTCGCACGGTCGAGGCCTCCGACCTGGTGCCAGTGGACCTCCGCCACCTCCACGAAAACCTCTCTCATGGCGGAGGGCTCGATCATCTTAAGAGCGAACCTGAAGTCCTCTTCCGTCACCCTCAGACCTTCGAGTACTCTGATCGGTATTGCATCCTCGGAGTCGAGGTCTGGGATCAGCCTGTTCAAGGTGTGCATCGCCGCCTCCTTGCAGAGGGATGCAAGGTCAGCCCCCACAAAGCCGTGGGTCATCTCGGCGATCGCCTCCAGGTCCACCTCCTCGGCCAGGGGCATCCCTCTCGTGTGGACGTAGAGGATCTCGAGCCTTCCGTTCTTATCTGGGATTCCGATCTCGATCTCTCGATCGAACCTGCCGCCTCGTCTGATCGCCGGGTCAAGGGAGTTCGGCCTGTTTGTGGCGGCGATGACGATCACCTCGCCCCGTGAGGCGAGGCCGTCCATGAGGGAGAGGAGCTGGGCCACCACCCTTCGTTCCAGGTCGCCGGCCACCTCCTCCCTCTTCGGGGCTATCGAGTCGATCTCGTCGATGAATATGATCGATGGCGCGCTCCTCTCGGCCTCCTCGAAGATCTCCCGGAGCTTCTTCTCGGATTCACCATAAAATTTTGACGTGATCTCGGGGCCGCCCATGCTGATAAAGTTCGCCTCAGTCTCGCTGGCAACGGCCCTGGCGATCAGGGTCTTTCCGGTTCCCGGAGGGCCGTGGAGGAGGAGGCCCTGGGGCGGGCGGATCCCGAGCTTCTGGAATATCTCGGGATGCCGGAGGGGTAGCTCGATCATCTCCCTGACCATCCTGATCTCTCTAGCAAGCCCCCCTATGTCCTCGTAAGAGATCTCTCTGACCGCCATCTCCTCGAGGGTGTCCTTCAAGATCTTGATCTCGGTCTCGGAGGCGACCACCACTGGTCCTTTCGGGGCGGTGCTCACCACCACGAACCCGAGGGAAGAGGAGATCATCTCGACTCTCAGCTGCTCGCCCTTCACGATGGGTCTGCCCAGGAGCATTCGGAGCAGGTACTGGGGACCTCCGACGAGCCTGGTCCGGGTTGTGGGCGCCACGACGACCCTTTTGGCGGGCCTCGCCTCGCTCTTCTTGACGACAACTTTGTCGTCTATGCCGATGCCGAGGTTGCTTCTGAGGTTTCCGTCTATTCTGATGACGTCGGTAGAGTCCTTTGTCGAAGCCGGCCAGGCGACGGCGTAGATGCTCTTTTTGCCCTGAATCTCCACGACTCCGCCGCCCTCGACGCCCATCTCGCTGATGAGCTCCTGGGCGAGCCTTGCGATCCCCCGGCCGACGTCCCTGTGGTAGGCTTCCGCCACCTTGAGAGTGATGGTCTTATTCATGCTGATCGAGATCCAAAATCGTTCATATCGTCCACTCTTCGTCCCGCTTTTGAACCTTGCCCTGCGCCTCCAGCCTCTTGAGCCGTTCCTCCACCACGGCAGAGGGGATTCCAAGCCTTCTGGCCAGGGATTCTGCCCTCGATTCGCCGGATAACAGAGCCATGAGGATCTCCGCCTCGAGCTGGTCGGAGGCGCAACTCTCGATGAGGCCCGTGGCCAGCCTCTTGATCAGCATCTCCTCGGAGGAGATCTCCTCCATGAGTCTTCTCAGGCGAAGCCTCTCCTCCTCCAGCTCCCGGAGCCGCGAGCAGATCTCCACCAGCTCCTCGGGCGGTCCCGGCTCGCGGGCCGATGAGCTTCGAGATTGGGGACTAGAAGGTTGGGTTGCGAGCTTCTGGGAGACCTGGGGTCGATAGGTTCGGATCCCGTAGGAATGAGGCGAGAAGGCCACTTCCAGGACGACGTTGTCTGCTATCCTGAAGTACTTCCGGCGCCGCCGATCGTCCCGGTAGCACTCGACGAGGCCCGCACGCTCCAGCATCTCCAGGTGGTCTATCACCGCCTTCGGGCCGAGGTCTAGCCTCTTTGCCATCTCGTTGAAGTAGAATGGCCGGAAGGAGAGGAGCTGCAGTATGCGCCTCCGATTCTCGTTCCCCAGTATGTCCAGAATCTCTACAGGATCCAAAACAATCACTCAAAAGGTAATTGGCAGTTAGTAACCTCTGGTGAATATATAAAGCTTTCGTCGATGGCCGAAGTTCGGCGCAAAACGACGACGAAGAAAAAAAGAAAAAAATGAGAAAAAGATGGCGCGGGAAAGCCCGCGGGACGAAAGATGCCCCCGCCACTTCGATCTATCGATCTATCTTTTGACCACGACCACTCGACTGCCGGCCCCGGCCAAGACCATCTCCGCCGTCCTTCTCGGGGTGTGCTTGGCTGGAGGCGCGTAGCCCATCCTGATCAAGATCTGAGGATGGTTGACGTTCAGGATCTCAATCATCTTTTGGCGAAGCTCCTCGATCGCCACCGGCTGGCTGAAGAGGTCGAATCTGACGCCGAGCTTCGTGGCGGTGAGAAAGAGCTTTTCAAACTGCATCCCGGCCTCGACCCAGATCCGCTTGTCCTCGGCATCAGTGCTCAACACTCCGACGGCTGGCGAGGCCTCCATCAGCGCCATCTCCTTTCGGGCCCTGGATGCAGAGGTGTCGAAGGTCCCGAAGATGAACTTGCCGAAGTAGGACTCAAAGTCCGAGTAGCCGAAGGCGTAGCCTGGCAGGCCGTCCCAGGCGTCCTCGTTGTTCGCCCTGATCCAGCGGGCCAGGTCCTTTCTGAAGGCCTTGTTTCCGAGCTGGATTTTGTGGGACTCTCCCAGGACCTCGGCCATCTTCGCCCTGTCTTCCGGGTCGGTGAGGACGTCGAGCCGGAATCCCGCCCCGTCAACGGCCTCCTTCATCTCTTTGATCTTCTCGGCCTCGATAGGTCGGTCGTCGTAAGCTCCGCGGTTGGTGTGCCTCTCGGTGATCTCGTCGAAGAGGTCCGGCGGAAACTTCGGCGATGCTGCGCCGCCCTCAATGAACTTTACGACCGCTATCGTCTCCGCATCGACCCCGTCAGGGAAGCGCTCGACCTCGTAGCCCATTTTGAAGTGCTCTGCGGCCACAAGCAGGTTTGTGAGAACGCACCCCAGGCTCATGTACATCGTCCTGTTGGCGGGCTCAACGTCCGGAAGGGTCCTCTCGAAATCGGCCATGACCACTACCTCGCCGTCGTTTACGGCGAACTTCCAGGGCTGGTTGTTCGGGCCGGAAGGAGCCAAAACAGCGTACCTAAGGAGGAACTTGAGTTTCTCGTCCATCTTTCCTGACGAGGGATAGTTACCCTCGTCGACGTTCCAGGCGATCAAGTTTTTCTCTGCCATCCGAATCTACCTCTCCTTCTACTACTATTTTCACCTACGACTTTTTGAGTCTTGTGGAGTTGAAGAGATTCGGCCAATCTTTCGATCGAAGAGGTTCATGGGACTTGCACTCTCAAAATCGGTATATACATCGACCTTCTATTCCCCTTTGAGATGATCGACAGGGAAAAACTTGCAGAGACTGCCCGCGCAATAAAGGATTACTTCTCGCCCGTCGATCCTGGGGAGTTCGAGGCTGAGACGGGAATCCGAGGGCGCGATTTCCGCGAGATCGTCCCTGAAGAGTTCGACGGCCAGATATTCGCCATCGACGGAAGCAACGTCGTCGTCTTCGACCTCGGGAACGTCAGCCTGAACCGGATAAGAGCAGGATACGTCGTCTACCGCGGCACCGAATGGCAGAAGACCGTCATCACTTACGACGACCTCTTCACCGCAGATCGAGAAAATTATCCTTTGTATTTCAACCGATACCGAAGGGGAATCTTCGGCCTGAAGGAACCTTTCCAGCTCAAATCCGAGGAGGAGCTGGACCGGATATCGACCTTCTTTCGGGACCTTCAGGAACACGTCGCTCTCTCGCAGGCCATAAAGGAGGCAAAAGAGGGAGACGTCGTCCTCTACGACGGCGGCTTTTCCCTCTGGAGAGATCCGTACTACCGAGAGGTTCTGAACTGGATATTCGAGCTGGCCGAGGAGAGAAGTGTAGACCTTCTCGGCGTCAGCAAGTCCAGCAAGCTATCCTGGGGTGGCGAGATCTCCAGGCCCTTAATCAGGAG
>JBFESM010000061.1:0-9077 GCA_041548445.1 Methanothrix sp.
CGCCGTAGAGGTTCGGGAGGACTACGACCCCAAACTGGGTCCGGCGCTTGGAGTCGACGAGCTTTGCCGCCATTATGTCGATGAACCACTCGTCGAGGTCGATGCCGGGGTACTCCTTGGCGACGTTTCTTGCCACCTCCAAAAACTTGCCGTCGGTGGTCTTGATGACGTTGGCCTTGGTGACGGCCGTGACCCTGTCGATCCCGTTCGTCTTCGCGTGCTCGGAGGCGAGCTTTGCGATCCTCTCCGCCCCCTGGCCGGTGGTAACCGTGAAGTCGAAGGCGATGTCGTCGGTGACGTTGAACCCCTTGCTTCCCAGGATGTAGGAGCCTTCGGTGTTCTCCCTGAAGAAGATCCAGTCGATCCCCAGACTCTGGACCTTGACGGGCCGGACGTTGGCGAAGAGGTCCAGCTCCCGTCGCATCGCAACGTTCGCGCTCTCCAGGTTCGGCCATGGATCGCCTTTTTTCGGAGTCGTCAATGGGCCCTTCAGGATGGCGTGACACTTCTTCAGCTCGTCGATGACCCCATCGGGTATCGCCTTCATCGCCTTTGCCCTCTCCTCGATTGAGAGGCCCTCGATCTTTTTGATCTCGACTTTGCCCGACTCGATCTCGCCCTTCAGCATGTATTCGAGAACCCTGCTCGCCTCGGCGCTGATGTAGGGTCCGATCCCGTCGCCTCCCACCACCCCGATGACGATCGGCTCAAGCTGTGAGTAATCGATCCAGTCCTCGGCGGCCTTCATCCGCTCCACCCGGTCCATCTGCTCTTCCAGCAGCGCGCCGAAATGGGCCTTTGCCCTCTCTATAGCATCTTTACGCTCGCTCATAATATTCATCCCTCAGTTGGATCTCGATCCCCCTTATCCTCCCCGTTTTCTATAATTAACCCTCTGATCCGGAGGCGGCATTTTCCCTTTTGGCCCCCTCCACCCATCAAAAATATAAACTTCAACATCCCATGCGGGAACATGGCAACCCAGGAGATAATATTCTACGTCATAATATTCCTGATCGTTTTCATTGTAACTCGGATAATAATCAAGATCAGGCGCGGCTATTGATGTCGATTCAGGGGAGATGAACAGTAAATGTTTCCACCAGTGATCGCCACCGTCGGCGGCGGAGGAACGCGGTTGTATCCTCTGACCCTCGACCAGCCCAAGCCCCTGGTAGACCTCTGCGACACCGCCATAATCGCGACTTTGTTCAGGGTTCTGGCGACCCAGGGGTGCAGGCGTTTCGTCCTCGGGAGCAAGGGCGCGGAGAACACCCTTCCCCTCAACAACTACTTCAAGGCAGGGGAGGGCTTCTTCAAGAGGCTGGGACTGAACGATATCGAGGAGTTCGCCTACCAGCCCCAGTACGACGACAAGGGAAGCGCCGACTCATTGAGGTACTGTGCGAATTATTTCGACATAAAGGAGGACATGCTCGCCGTCTCAGGAGACAACGTCATCGACATCAGCCTCAAGAATTTCATCGATTTTCACAGAGATAAGAAAGCGGTCCTCACCGTCGCCCTCAAAGAGCTGGGCGCAGGAGAGGACATATCCCAGTACGGCGTCGCCGAGATCAACGGAGATCATAGGATCAACGGCTTCGTCGAGAAGCCGGCCCCCGGAAAAGAGCCGAGCAGGATGATCAACACCGCATTTTACATATTCTCCCCCCAGATCCGGGAGGTTCTCGCCGAGATGGGAGACTCGGCAAGGGACATCGGCGGCGACCTCATACCCTACCTCACCGAGCATGGATATCCCGTCTACGGCTATCCAGTCGAAGGCTACTGGATCGACATAGGAACTCCCGAAAGGCTCCTGCAGGCGGCGACGGACTTTCTCAGCGGAAAGGTGGAGCACTATGCCTTCAGGAACGAGTACCGCCCAGGCCAATGGATCAACCCCAAAACCCTGAGCAGGATCGGAAGGTACCTCGACTCCGGAGATATCGAGCTTCGGGGGAACGTCTTCATAGGCAGAAACTGCAACATCGAGAAGGGTGCTGTCATCGAAAACTCTCACATCGGCCACACGAGCCTGATAGAGAGGGATTCGGTGATAAAAAACAGCATGATCATGAGCTTCGCCAACATAAAGAGAGGATCGGTCCTGAACAGAACGATCGTGGGGAGGCACTCCACCATCGGAACTAAATGCGTCCTCGATGCGGACCTGCCCTACAGCAAGCCGGGCAAGATACCGGTGGTTGGAGAGAACGTCATCCTTCCCCAGGAGTCGGTGGTCGGGCCAGGGACCAGGGTAGCTCCCCTCAAATACAGCTACAAGATCCTGGCCACGGGGAAGTTCTTACAGCTGGGCACCGACGACGGAAATATATACTTCTGTGAGAAGTGACCCTACCAGTAGCGCTCCCAACCGCCGGTATCCAGAGCCCTGACCCTATACTTTTTGTCGTTCTCGATCAGGAACTTGTGGAGATCCTCGGCGCTCTTGAAGAAGGACTTGTCTCGAAGGCTGTTGTATATTTCTTCTGAGGTGAACCCGCTGAGCTGGCCCTTCCCATAGACGATCCTCTCGATGGTGTACCACAAGTCGTCGAACTTTCTGAGGCTTCCTGTCCATTCAACCATTCATACCACCTTGGAGAGGCGTTTCTGGCTTAAATGAATAAGAACGTTTCGTTCTGCTAGGTGCATCAGATGAAATCAGATCAGAGTTCAGGACGGGAAGTGCGTCCCCTGGAGATTGCAGACTCGCTACGGTCGCTCGATGAAGAGATCGAATCCTGCACCCTGTGCCCTCTCGCCAAAGGAAGGACAAAAGCCGTTCCGGGCGAGGGGCCGGCGGGTAGGGCCGAGATCCTTCTCGTCGGCGAGGCTCCCGGGAGGGACGAGGACCTGGCCGGAAGGCCCTTCGTCGGGAGGGCGGGATCGATCCTCGATCGCTGCCTCAAAGATGCGGGGATCGACAGGTCCGAGGTCTTCATAACCAACGTCGTCAAATGCCGCCCGCCGGGCAACAGAAGGCCGAAGAAGGACGAGGTCGAGGCGTGTCGGCCCTACCTCGAATCTCAGATCGAACTGATCCAGCCGAAGGTCGTCTGCCTCATGGGAAACGCGGCGACCAAGGCCGTCCTGGATGTGGAGGGCGTAACATCCCTCCGGGGCCAGGTCTTCAGGGACCTGTTCCTCGTCACATTCCATCCCGCGGCCGTCCTGCGAAACGGAAACCTCAGAGAGGCTCTCGTCTCAGACCTGTTGGCCGCAAGAGAAAAGGCAGAAGGGTCGAGGGCCCCCCGCCAGAGATGAGGATCGGTCTGCCTGAGGTGATGATCAGGCGCTTCGTTCGGAGGAGAAGAGGGCCTTAACCTTGGAGAGGACCGGCGGCAGGGCCAGGATGAAGACCCGGTCGCCATCCTTGACCTCGGTCTCGGCGGTGGGGATTATCGGCTGGTTGCCTCGCATGATCATGCCGAGGATCGCGCCCTTCGGCATCTTATCGGCCGCGTTCTTCCCGATGATCTTCGCCTCCTTCTCGGCCCGGAACTCCAGCACCTCCGCCTCGTCTTTACCTATGACTATGACCTCTTCCCCGCCCCTTATCAGCCGCAGGACGGCCTCGACGGTCACCATCCCCGGGCTGATGGCGTGGTCGACCCCGACCATCTCGAAGAGGTCGATGTAATCGCTCCTGTCGACCCTCGCGACGATCTTCTCGGCCCCGAGCTGTTTGGCCAATAGAGAGCAGAGCAGGTTCTTCTCGTCGAAGCCCGTAACGGAGAAGACGACGTCCATCGACCCGACGTTCTCGGCCTTGATCAGCGATATGTCGGTGCCGTCGCCGTTGAGGATCAGGGTGTCGGGAAGCTCCTCCGCCAGCACCTGGCAGCGCTCGTTATCGATCTCCACCAGCTTCAGATCAAAGTCCATCTTCTCCAGCCACTTGGCAAGGTAAAAGCCGACGACCCCTCCCCCGACGATCATGACCTTGTGGGAGGCTGTATCCTCGTGGATCAGCCTTCGCAGCTTCGGCACGGACTTGGCATCGCAGGTCAGTATCAGACGGTCGCCGGGCTTGATCGAGTCCTCCTTCTTGGGGATCAGGATCTCTTCGCCCCTCTTGATGGCTGCAAGCTTGCAGTTCTCGGGAAGGTCGACGTTTGCGATCGTTCCCGCCAGGGGCATATCCTTGCCGACTGACAGCTCGATCAGCTCGCCCTTGCCTCCCGCGAGCCTGCGACGTTCGATCATCGAGGGGAAGTAGATGCTCGTGACGATCCTCTCTGCCATCACCAGCTCCGGACAGATCATGAGTCCTATGCCGATCTGTTTTCGGTCTTTCATCGGCTGGTCGATGTAGTCGGAGTTGCTGACCCTGGCTATGGTCCTCTCGACGCCCAGATGGCTTGCGGTGATGCAGGTGATTATGTTCACCTCGTCGTTGCCGGTGACAGCGACCACGATGTCAGCGTCCTGTATCCCGGCCTTGATCAGGAGCTGGGCGTTGGCGGCGTTCCCCTGGAGGACCTTCGCATCGACGCCCTCCAGACGCTCGCATGCCTTGCTGCTCTGATCGATTACGGTGACGTCATAGGCACCGGATAGCTCTCTAGCCAGGTGAAACCCTACCTCGCCAGCTCCGGTGATCAAGATGTGCATGAAATCCCTCCTTTCCCGAGCCTCGCTCCGGGAGTGATTGTAAGCAAAGAGTTGATCACGCCAACTGGAAAAGGCTTTCGCGTGGTTTCTGATAAGCTCACAGAAGCGTAAGGCTGAAATGATCAATAGATCGAGGGTTTGAGGATGCGATCTTTCGATGATCTACGTCGCTGGTTTGATGGTCTTGAGGGGGTCGTTGTCGCCTTCTCGGGGGGCGTGGACAGTTCAGTTCTGGCGGATGCGGCCCGCTTTGCCCTGGGCGATTTGGCCGTAGCCGCCACTGTGAAGTCGGAGCTGCAGTCCGAGGCGGATCTTGCGAACGCCAAAAGGGTCGCCGCCGAGATCGGAATTGAGCATCTGGTCTTGGAGGTCGGTGCCCTGGAGCTGAGGGGGGTCTGCGAGAACCTGAGTTCGCGTTGTTATCTCTGCAAGAGGGCGATGGCCGAGCGGCTCCTTTCCGAGGCGAGGTTCAGGGGCATAAAAGTCGTGGTGGATGGGACCAACGCTTCGGACAGGGTCGAGGACCGGCCCGGCATGATGGCCCTTTATGAGGCCGGGATCAGGATGCCTCTCCGGGAGCTTGGAATCACAAAAGACGAGGTCAGAGAGATGGCAAGAGAGCTCGGTCTCTCCAACGCCGATCGGCCCTCAAGGTCTTGCCTTGCGACAAGGATCGAAGGGACTCTCAGCCCTGAGAGGCTCGGTCGGGTCGAGGCCGCCGAGGATCTATTGCCCTCGGGTTGGAGAATCTCAGATCAGGGAGATCGGATCGAAGTGAAGGTTCCCGATGGCGAAAAGCTCTCCAAAGATGCGGTCGCGGGGCTGAAGAGGCTCGGATACCGGGAAGTCGCGGTGAAGGAATGACAATCTGTTGGGCGCCGCTCGAACAACTTTTTTCTATCATCAGGAGGATCATGTTGCCGGATGCAGATTCGAGATGACGAGTTCAGGAACCTGATCAGCGGATACGAAAGTGTCCTCTACTTATGCCACAGAAATGCAGATCCCGACGCCGTCGGGAGCGCTTTTGCTCTTCAGGAGGCCTTCGGGGGGGACTTGGCCGCGGTGGAGGGGGTGAGCAGGACCGCAGCAGCCCTTCTGAGGGCGATAGGGGCGGATATTCAGATCGATCCGTCCTTTGAGGGCTACGACCTGGTGGTGGTGGTGGACACGGCCGTGGGGCTTCAGATCGGCGACTTAAATCTGAAAGATTATGCCGTCGTCGACCATCACCAGGACCGGGATCTGATCGAGGCCGCCCTCTTCTCGATACAGAGATCTGCCGACTCCACCGCCGAGATCGTATGGAAAATTCTCTCTGAAAGCGGAATTCTGCCGAGCCGCGAAGCAGCCCTCGGGCTTGTTGTGGGGATAATTACCGATACCGGCAGGTTCAAGCACGCTCACGCCTCCTCTTTTCGGACGGTGGCCGAGATCCTGGAAAGGTCCGAGATCGAGTACGCTGAGGCCCTGGAGGTTCTATCACGGGTCCCGACGGAGATATCGAGGAGGATCGCCGCCCTGCGGGCCGCCTCCAGAGCCGAGATCGAGTGGACCTACGACTGGGTTGTCGTCTCTTCACAGGTCGGTGCCTTCGAGGGCTCATCGGCGATGACCCTCGTCGACATCGGCGCGGACGTCGCCCTCGTCGGCGGGATGCACGGCAAACTATGCAGGATCAGCGGCCGCGCGAGAAGGGACGCCGTCCTCTCCGGACTTGACCTGGCTGCGATCATGAGGGAGGTTGGTAGAGCCCATCAGGGCGACGGGGGCGGCCACCGGGGCGCGGCCGCCCTGGAGGCCTCGGGACGACCATTGGAGCTTCTCGCCGAGTGCAGGAAAAAAGTGATGGAGGCTCTGGAGGGTCGGCGGCCCCTTCAGGGCGATCACCAGATTTGAACAACTTTTAGCGACATTATGCCATAAGTTCGATTACTTCCTGTACCTCGCGGCGGCCTTCTTCAGAGCCTCGATCCCAGGCAGGAGGTCTCCGGAAAGGTAGCTTATGGATGCCCCGCCGCCGGTGCTGACGTGGGAGAACTTGGATTCCAGGCCCAGCTCTTCGATGGCGGCGCTGGTGTGGCCACCGCCCGCGATGGAGAAGCCGGATTCGGTGGCGGCCTTCAGGATCTCGGCTGTTCCGAGGGCGAACTTCTCCTTCTCGAAGATCCCGGCGGTCCCGTTCAGAACGACGATCTTCGCCTCCTTGATCTTCTTAGAAAAGTCGACGATCGTCTCAAGGCCGATGTCGGCGATCTGCAGGTCTGGGGGGACTTTCTCCATGGCGACGTCCAGCCTCTCGCCCTCTTTGTCCAGGGCGACGTCCTGGGGAACGACGATCTTGCCGGGGTTCTTATCCAGAAGGTCTTTGGCGATCGAGACCAGTTCGGAGTAGTCGAGACCCGCCACGAACTCCCGGTTCTTCTCGCCGACGTTGACCCCAGCCGCCATCTGGAAGACGGTGGCTACGACACCGGTGACGAGAACCTGGTCGACGCCGCCCCGGTTGAAGACGTTCTGGATCACCTTGATCGAGTCGTCGGCCTTCGTCCCGCCGAGGACGAAGATCGAGGGGTGCTCGTTCCCGCGGACGCCCGTATCCAGGGACTCGATCTCTTTTTCCATCAGACGCCCGGCGGCGCTGGGGAGG
This sequence comes from Methanothrix sp., assembly GCA_041548445.1. Classification (GTDB taxonomy): domain Archaea; phylum Halobacteriota; class Methanosarcinia; order Methanotrichales; family Methanotrichaceae; genus Methanocrinis. Next base: position 7,274 of record JBFESM010000061.1, read on the forward strand.
ACCTCCGTGAACCCGACGACGGAGAGGTGAGACCGGTGAGATACGGCGAAGGCGTCGTTGACGAAGAAGTCGAAGAGGGGATAGAGCTGCTTGACCATGTGGCTTTTGGCGTGGTCCTCGGGCGGGCGGTTGATGTTCTCCTCGGAGTAGAAGCGGGTGTTCTCCAGGAGGATGACGTCGCCGGGCTTCATCGCCTTGATCGACTCTCGGGCATGGGAGCCGAAGATGTCGTCGACGTAGGTGACCTCGCGGTGGAGGAGCTGGGAAAAACGGCGGGCGTGGGCATCCAACGTCGTGAAGTCCTTCTTTCCTGCGCGGCTCTGGTGGGCCATCAGGACGACACGAGCGTCCTCCAGGTCGCGTAAGGTAGGCAGGTGGCCGCGGAACCTCTTGTCGTCGAGGATCTTTCCGTCCGGGTCCATGGGGGAGTTTATGTCGACCCGTACCAGGATCCTCTGGTTATCGATGGGGAAATCGTCTAGAGTGAGATAATCCTTCAACTGACTCTCTCCTTCAGGGGGATTTTACTGTGACAGGGGTTGGCTCAGGGTATATATCACCTTTAGCCCCTCCGGGCGGCGCGGGGCACGGCGGGGCTGAGACTGGGAAGATCGTACGGGGTGGGCCTGTACGTTTTTTTACTCTGTCTCCGATCTTTTTAAGCGCTGATTCAGCTACAATCTGGGACGGAAATGTCATCGTCCTTCAGGGCAGGCTGGGATCGTCAACCGCACTTGCATCTGCAATATTACCGAGAGCTTCAGCAGCCTTCCACCGAACGAAACTATCCGAATTATTCAGAGCCAGTATGAGAGTATCGATAGCAAGTTCTCCAATTTTTCCGAGCGCCTCAGTAGCCTCCCACTTGACGGAACTATCTTTGTCACCAATAGCAAAACTTAGGGCATCGATGGCAGTTGGATCTCCGATATTGCCGAGAGCTTCAGCAGCCCTCCACCGGACGGAACTCTTTTTGTCTTTCAGAGCCAAGCTGAGGGAGTCGACAGCGCTTGGATCTCCTATCTTTCCAAGCGCCTCAGCAGACCTCATTCGAACGTCAAGAGATGGGTCCCTTAGGGCCAGGATGAGAGCATCGACGGCACTTTGGTCACCGATTTTTCCAAGTGCCTCAGCAGCTTTCGACCGGACTGTATTATCCTCATCCTTCAGAGCCCCAATCAGGGGCTCGACCACTCCTTCAAATTCGCTACGAGAAACCTCTTCATTTATCGAGGCATCCAAGTCAGCTTCGGTTTCAATTCGAGAGATCTCAACAAGAGTATCTTCAGATCGTCCACCACCTTCAGAGATGAATGACATGTCCATTTCTCGGATAGCTCCCATCTTGCCTAGTGCCTTTGCAGCTGATTCCCGGACTTCTGGTTCAACGTCCTTCATCATCAGTATGAGGGAATCTATCGCTTTTGGATCTCCGATTTTTCCGAGTGCCTCAGCTGTAGCTGCTCGAACTTTAGGTTCGCCATCCACCGAAGCCAAGATTAGAGGATCAACAGCTCTGAGATCTCCGATATTACCTCATTGGTCATCGGTTAAGGATTGGCTTAAATAGTCTCGCTGATTTTTAATGCCTTTCCCATTATGCTTGCAATAGGATAACCTTATTAATAACCTATGGCCACTATAGACCACTGATTTATAATTCGTCGGGGGTAGCATCAGTGGTCGCTCGTCACTTAAATGTGGATATTGACCTGATCATGATGGAGCTTTGTGCTCTGTTTCCGCCTGAATGGCTAAGGAGGACTTCGATTATCCTGCAATTGGCGTTCTGTGAAGGACTTTA
>JBFESM010000062.1:0-8935 GCA_041548445.1 Methanothrix sp.
CCTGGCGAGGCTGAAGCCCTACGTCGCCGGAAAGGGCATCGGTGAGATCGCAGCAAAATACGGCATAGCGCCGGAGGCGATCGTGAAGCTCGGAAGCAACGAGAACCCTTACGGCCCAAGCCCGAAGGTATTCGATGCGATCTCTTCGGTCCGGCCCGAGAGGTACCCTGAGCCCGAAAGGCTCATCGACGCCCTTGCGGAGTATGCCGGGACAACACCTGCAAACGTCCTGATCGGGGCAGGGATGGACGGGGTCATGGACACCTTAACCCGGCTCTTTCTCGACCCCGGCGACAGAACCCTGATCTACACCCCGACCTTCAGCTACTACGAGATCCTGACGGTGACGGCGGGCGCAGAGCCGGTCTTCCTTTCGCGGGGTCAGAACTTCGATGTGCCGACAAAAGTGCCCGATGGCATCAAGATCGTCTTCATATGCTCCCCCAACAATCCCACCGGAAATCTGATCCCCGAAAAGGACCTCAGATCCATCGTCGAAAGCACAGACGCCATCGTCTTCCTCGACGAGGCCTACGCCGAGTTCAGCGACCAGAACTTCCTCCCCCTCGCGGCGGAGTACGAGAACCTGGTGGTGGGTAGGACCATGTCCAAGGCCTTCGGTCTCGCCGGCATGAGGCTCGGCTACGCCGTCGCCCCCGACTGGATCGCAAAAGAGTACAGGAGGGCGGCTCCTCCTTTCTTCGGCGTGACGACGCCGTCGGTGGCGGCGGGGATCGCGGCCCTGGAAGATGTCGAGTACATGAGGCGGTCCGTGAAGGCCATCCGTGAGGAGAGGGACCGGCTGATGGAAGCGATCCCGGAGTTCCGCCCCTCGGGCGGCAACTTCCTCTATATGGAGACCGAGGAGCCCTCGGGAAAGGTGGCGGAGAAGATGCTCAGGATGGGGATCATCATCCGGGACTGCTTCTCATTTCGGGGTGCTGGAGACCACGGTATCAGGGTGACGGTCGGAACGCCAGAGGAGAACGATCGGTTCCTCAAGGCCTTTGGTGAAGTATGCGGATAGCGTTGACCGGGACTCCCGGAACCGGGAAGACGACGGTGGCCAAACTCCTCCCCTACAGGGTGATAGACCTCAACGCCCTGATAAGGGATGAGGGCCTCTGTCTTGGAACCGACCCTGAGAGGGGGTGCCTGATCGCCGACGTCGACGCCCTCGCCGAAAGGATCGAGGAGCTGGCCCCGGAGGGAGATGAGGAGATCGTGATCCTGGAGGGCCACTTCTCCCACCAGTTCGCCTCCGAGGCGATAGTCCTCAGAACGTCGCCCGGGGTTTTGGGAGTGCGGCTTGCTCAAAGGGATTATCTCGAAAAGAAGGTCCGGGAGAACCTGGAGGCGGAAGCCTTGGACGTGATACTGGTGGAGGCGATGGAGTGGTGCGACCGAATCTCTGAGATCGACGCCACCGAGATCTCCCCCCAGGAGGTGGCTGATCTGGTGGTCGGGATATTGCATAGGGAGATCCAGATGCCTCCGGGAGATATCGACTGGACTGGAGAGATGGAATTTGACCCTTGACGACCTGAGATCTAAGTCCCTGGCGGTGACCGAGCCCCTGGCAGCCCTGGCGGAGAGGGCCGGAGCCACCCCCAACATGATATCCCTCCTCTCCATGATCTTCGCCCTGGCCGCAGGGGCCATCTACTATCTCTCGGCCAGCGAGGTCTCGCTCCTTTACCTGGCGGCGCTGATGGTCCTTTTGAACGCCGTCTTTGACGCCGTCGACGGGGCTCTCGCCCGGAGGACCGGGCAGGCGGAGCCGAAAGGCGACTTTCTTGATCATGTCATCGACAGGTACGCAGACATGGCGATCCTGGTGGGGATCGTCCTTGCGGGCTACGTCTCAGAGGCCTGGGGTATCTTCGCTGTGATGGGGGTGCTTCTCACCAGCTACCTCGGGACCCAGGCCCAGGCCCTGAGGCTCGGCCGCCTCTACGGCGGGATAATGGGGAGGGCCGACCGCCTGACCCTCATACTCGCTGCCACCATCGCCAACGCCGCATCACCAGGAGATCTGGCGGGTCTTTCTATCCTGGGCTGGGCTGTGGTCTTGATCACGGTTGCAAGTCATGTCACGGCCCTCCAGAGGATCGTCCTCATCTGGAAGCGGCTCTAATTTCCGTTTTTGATGGATTTTCGCAAGCGGAATATCTCCACCATCTTTCCGACGTGCCAGGCGAGATCTTTCAGAAATTTCAGAAAATCGGGCGCTATCTCCTTTTCTCGACCCAAAACCAAAAGGCCCCTGCGTTCTTCGCCGTTGCAGAAGGGCGCCGAAGCCCAGAATATGGGCCGATCGCCCTCGACCACCATCTTCGTCTCCGGCTGCCCCAAAAGCTCCTCGGCGTCCACCTGGTCTGCAAAGCTCATCAGATCCTCGAGGGGTCCTGCCAGGGCCCGCAGAAAGAGCCGTCCGCCTTCCATGAGAAATACGCCACCAACATCAAACCCCTCCAGCCCGGCCATCAATTCACAGAGCGCCTCTTTCATTAGGTCGTCCTCAGTCCCGCGAAAATCGATGGCCTTGAGGGCGAGGGAGTAGAGGATTGAAAGCTTGATGTTTCCCATCAGGCGATCCTTCTCGCCCTCTTTCCTGTTGGTTATGTCCACCAGGCTTCCGAGAACCCACCTCTCGTCCTGGTAGTCCAGGGGCGCGATCCTCGCCTCGACCCAGCGTTTGGACCCGTCCTTCCTCCCGATCTTGAACTCGTGGACTATCGATCTTCCCGGCCCGGCGTCTTTCGTGACGCCCTCCACGCACTCGAAGCACTCGGGGTCCGCGAGGCTCCAGAAGTGCTCTCCTATCAGATCCTCCTTCTCGCAGCCGAAGATCTCTCCGAACTTGGAGTTGACCATCTTGAAGCAGCCGTTCTGGAGGACGTATATCCCGGTGGGCGAGTTCTCCAGGATGTATCTGCTCACCGTCTCGGACCGCTCCATGTCCCTTTTCATCCGGCGCTCTTCGGATCGAAACCTAGACTCGCTGATAAGCGCCTCGAAGATGTGGGGCAGGCTCCGAAAACTGTCGACGCTCTTCATCACGTAGCTGGTGGCATATTTTTCGAAGGCCACCACCTGCAGCTCCTCGGTGCCACGGCCCGTGACCATGACCACGGGAACGTCCTGGTCGGTCTTTCGGATATCCTCCAGCACGTCAAGGCCGCTTATGCCTGGAAGGGCGAAGTCCACCGAGACGAGGTCGTAGCGGATCTTTGAGATCTTCTCGAGCCCCTCCTCTCCGGAGGTGGCGACGTCCAGGAAGAACTCGTCGTGCTTCGAGAAGCCGAGGATGATCAGCTCGACGTCGTCGGGGTCGTCCTCTATGATCAGGATTCGATAAGGGTTCGTCATGCTGGTCCGCCTCTCCATCTCGTATCACAAATATTCAATTTCATTCGATTAGTATCTTCCCGTTTGGATCCGGATCCGAAGTTTCGATCTGGTTCGGATGCAAAAAGTTCGCCTTTCGAGATCGTTCGTCGCAGTTCTTCATGCGATCGAGGTGGAGGATTTGGCGGGGATAGTGTTATTTATTCCTCACGACAACGGGGTCTTTGTACCGGATTGGGGGTATTGTCACGGAAAAATCCTGGATTTTGATTTTGTTCTTTCTATTCTGTATCGGCCTTCCCGGGGCCCTGGCCGAGACGCTGGTGGTCGACCAGAGCGCTAGCGGGGGGTTTGAGACCATAAGGGAAGCCGTCCGCTTTGCGGACGCCGGGGACGAGATCCGGGTCCGTCCCGGCTATTACAGGGAGGGCGAGATCTCAGTCAGCCTGCCGATCACCATCGTCGGGACCGGAGGGCAGGTGACAGTGGAGGGTGGTAGAGAAGCCGCTTTCAGGGTGGATGCATCTGGATGCTCAATCTCAGGCCTTGCGATCAGGGGTTTTGGCGGGGGCGTCGGAGTCGAGCTGAACTCCCCCGGAAATTCGGTTGAGGGGTGCAGGATTTTGAACTTCTCGACGGGGGTCCTTTCCGCCTCTTCGAAGAACTGGGTCATCGATTCAGCCATTGAGGGCTGCTCCGTTGGGGTCCAGGTTCGGAACGGATTGGATAACGTCATCATGAACTCTTGGATCAGATCCTCGCTGGGCGCGGAGATAACAAGGTCTCGAGGATCTGAAATCTCGAACTGCACCTTCTCAGGAGATCTCGGGGTTGAGATCATCAACTCCGATGAGAACGCTGTTTTGGCCTCCACCTTCCTATCGGCGACGGGCATCGAGATATCCGATTCCGACCGCAACCGGGTGGAAGATAGCTCATTCTCCTCTTCGGTGAGGGGGGTCGTCCTTGAGGGATCGCAGGAGAACGAGATCCTGGAGAACGAGATATCAGGGTCCGGCGTTGCAGGGGTCGTGCTCCGCAGCTCGGAAAATAACTCCGTCTCGAATAACGAGGTTTCTCGCTCTCAGCTCGGCCTGTACCTGGAGGCGAGCGAGAATAACTACATCACTAACAATTCGGTGCGGGGATGCGACATAGGCATCAGGTTGAAGGACTCGATAGATAACCACATCGGCGATAACCTCCTGGACGAAAATGAGGTCGCCGGGATCCGGCTGGAGGGGTCGAAGAACAACATAATCGTTGGGAACCTTCTCCGGGAGAACGGCGAAGGGCTGCTTTTGAAGTCGAGTTCATCTGAGAACGCCATCGAGGAGAACGAGATCCTCCGGAACGTTCGCGGTCTCTCCCTTCTCGGATCTGGGCTGAACACCCTTCGTGGGAACCGGATGGAGCTGAACCGGTACAGCATCAGAGTCGATCGGGAGGACCCGTCGGTCTGGGACGACGAGCCCTTCCGTCAGGACGCTGACTCCTCCAACGCCGTCGACGGCAGACCCGTCTGCTACATCGTTGATGGGCGGGACCTGAAGCTGGAGGAAGATTGCGGCTTTCTGGCCATGGTGGGGTGCAACAACGTGACCGCCGAGAACCTGACCCTCCTCAACAACAGCGCTGGAGCCCTTATCGTCAACTCGACGGGTTGCGCGGCAAAAAATCTCACCCTCTTTGGAAACGAGGCCGGCGTTCGAATGCTGAAGACTGCCGACTGCGAGGTGGAGGGGTGCAAAGCTGATAACTGCACCGTCGGGTTTAGGGTCCAGAAAGGCCGGAGTGACGATCTTCTGGGTTGCATCGCCCTAGGATCCTCCGCGTCCGGTTTTGAGATCGAGGACTCGGAGGGCGCGGTCCTGAAGGGTTCGGAGGCCTCGGAGAATCGGGTGGGAATATCGCTTCTGAACTCGTCATCTTGCATGATCCTCCAGTCCAGTGTGATACGAAGCGAGGAGGAGGGGATCAGGCTGATAAAATCTCCGAGATGCATCCTGAACATGAACCGTGCTACCGAGAACCTTTGGGGCATCAGCGCGTCGGGCTCTGACGGGGCGATGGTGATCAGAAACGACCTCTCCATAAACCGAGAGGCGGGCATCGCCCTCGACCAGCTATCGGTGGCGACAGTTTCAGGGAACACCGCCACAGGAAACGGGGACGGGGTCTTCCTCCAGTCGGTTGAGGGGGCGAAGATCGACGGGAACAACCTGAGCAGAAACAGCCGCTACGGCCTGAGGATGAGCTACTCTCGGGACGGGAAGGTCGTCGGAAACACCTTCATCCAAAACGAGCTTGGGGGAGCGAGCCTGATCGACTGTAGCGGGTGCTCGGTCTACCACAACAACTTCATCGAGAACGGAAATTTGATGCTTTCCCAGAACGCCGTCGACAATGGGAATAACGCGTGGGATGCGGGTCCCGAGGAAGGCGGAAACTACTGGAGCGACCACCAGGTCGAGGGAAACCCGGGATCCGATCCCAAGAACGTCCCGACGAAGGGGACGGACCGGTATCCCTTCCAGGACCCCGACGGCTGGAAGTAGCTTGCAAAGGAGATGATGAAACGACAGAGCAGATCGACGATCTGGATCTCGCCCTCATCAGGGCCGCCCAGGAGGGGATAACGCTATCGCCTCGGCCTTACCAAGTCCTGGGGGCGAAGCTTTCTATCGACGAGGGCGTGGTGCTGGAGAGGCTGAACCTCCTGCTGGAGAAACGGGTGATCAGGAGGTTTGCGGCCACCATAGGCCACAGGGCTCTGGGGATCGTGGCCAACGCCATGATTGTCTGGCGCGTCCCGTCAGAGGATGTGGAGAGGGTCGGAGGGATCATGGCCTCCTTCGACGAGGTCACCCACTGCTACGAGCGCCCTTCGGTGCCAAAGTGGCCCTACAACCTCTATTCCGTCGTCCACTCCCATTCCAGGGAAGAGTGCCGAAAGGTCGCAGCCGAGATATCCCGCAAGACTGGGGTCGAGGACTACCAGGTCCTCTTCAGCGAAAGGGAGTTCAAGAAGACGGGGGCCAGGATCTGAAAAGCCACCTCCCCCTCCTCCTGGATTTATCAGGCCGCAAGGTCGTGATCTTCGGAGGGGGCGACGTCGGCGAGAGAAAGGCGCGGCTCTTTTCTCAATACGCCAATGTGACGGTGGCAAGCCTGGAATTCTCGCCCGGCCTTCTGAAGATGGCGGAGGAGGGGGCGTTTGATCTCGTCAGGGCCAACCTCCCTCAAGGCGCAGACGACTTTCTCAGAGGGGCATTCATCGCGATCCCCGCCACCAGCGATCCAGCCCTCAACCTCCATTTGGAAGAGAGGGCAGCAAGGATGGGGGTTCTGGTGAACAGGGTCGACGGAGTCGGCGAGGTGGTCGTCCCCTCGGTGATATGGAGAGATCCGGTCGTCGTCGCCATATCGACCCTCGGAGAAAGCCCGGCGCTATCAAAATACCTCCGCATGAGGCTCGAGGGGGTGCTGGACGAGCGGTACGCCGATATGGCCCGTCTCCTGGGGGAGATGAGGGGGCTTTTGAAGGAACGGGTATCGGAGCAGGCCGAGAGGAAGAGGATCCTCTGGGAGATCATCTCCGACGAGGAGGTATGGCGGCTTCTGGAGGGGTCCTACGAAAAGGCCTATAAGAGGGCCGGAGAACATCTCCCCTCAAATGAGCGAGATAGCCTCGATGCTGGTGACCCACAGGAAGGCCTGCATCGACGAGATTGAGCGGTCCTGGCACGGCGACCTGGAGGCGCTTCTTTCCTGGATTTCGTCACACGAGCTGGTGGAGGAGTGCGCTGTCCTCAAAACCTGCAACCGGGTCGAGATCTACGTTGTCTCGCCCCGGGGTGAGAAGGTCCTTTTCGAGTTCGCCAAAAAGGCCCGCGTCTCATCGCGCATAATCGATTTTCAGGATCATGACGAGTCTTTATTGCACCTTCTCCGGCTCGCGTCGGGCCTTGAGTCGATGGTCATCGGCGAGGACCAGATCCTCGGCCAGATGAAAGAGCTCTATTCGATGGCGAAGGAGGCGGGGACGACCGGATGGACCCTCGATGCCGCCTTCAAGAAGGCGATCTCGGTTGGAAAGCGCGTCCGTCGCGAGACCAGTATCAACGAGAGGTCGATCTCGGTGGGCTCTGCGGCCGTCGACCTGGCCGAGGAGATTCTGGGAAGTCTGGAAGGAAAATCGGTTCTGGTGATCGGGGCCGGGGATACTGGGACCTTGATCTCAAAAGCCCTTCTATCGAGGAACATAGGCGAGCTATTCGTCACCAACAGGACCTTCGGGCGGGCCCTCTCCCTCGCCGCGGGCCTCGGCGGCACGGCCGTTCCCTTCGATCAGATGAAGGAGATGATCAGGACCTCGGACCTGGTGATCAGCGCGACCTCCGCTCCCCACTACATCTTGAGGCGGGACGACCTCGATGAGGTGATGGCGAGAAGAACGAAGGGCACCCTTCTCATGATCGATATCGCCAATCCCCGGGACATCGACGAGGACGTGGGCGAGATTCCGGGCGTCGAGCTTCGGAACATCGACGCCCTCCGGGAGATCAGCGCCGGGAACATGAGGCTGCGGATGGCCGAGATGGATCGGGCCGAGGCGATCATCTCCGAGGAGCTGGATCTTCTCAAGGCCAAGTACAAGAGGAAGAGGGCCGAGGAGCTTTTGGGCATGATCTACTTCCAGGCCGAGGAGATCAAGGTCCAGGAGTGCATGAAGGCGATGAACAAGCTCGGAGCCCGCCACACGTTGGGGGAGATCGAGGAGCGGGTTCTGATGGACATGAGCCACTCCATCGTGAACAAGATCTTCGCCGAACCGACGAAGGTCCTGAGAAAGGCAGCGGAGCGGGGGGATGAGGGCTGTCTGAGGTGCGCGGCGGAGCTATTCGGGCTGGAGGCGGAAGATGATGAGAAGGATGCGCAGGCTTCGTAAACCAGGGCTGAGGAGGATGGTCGCCGAGACAAAGGTCTCGACGGACGACCTGATCATGCCCCTCTTCGTGGACGAGCGGCTGGAGGCACCTATTAAGATCGAGTCGATGCCGGGGCAGGAGAGGCACTCCATCGAGAGCCTGGCAAAAGAGGTCGAGGAGCTGGAGGGGCTGGGGGTTCCCGCCATCGTCTTATTCGGCATTCCTGGAAAGAAAGACGAGGTGGGCTCTGGCGCCTGGGACCCCGCGGGGGTCGTCCAGAGGGCGACAGAGAGGATCAAGGAGACGACATCGAAGGTCGTGGTCATCGCCGACCTTTGCCTTTGCGAGTACACCAGTCACGGCCACTGCGGCCTGATAAAGGGCCAGGAGGTATCAAACGACGAGACCCTCCCGCTCCTCGGCAAGACCGCCGTCTCCCAGGCGAGGGCGGGGGCCGACGTCGTCGCCCCCAGCGGGATGATGGACCACATGGTGGCGGCCATACGGGCCGCCTTAGACGACGAGGGCTTCAATGACACGCCGATCCTATCTTACGCCGCCAAGTACGCCTCCTCATTCTACGGACCCTTCCGGGAAGCGGCGGAGTCTGGGTACTCCTTCGGCGACCGGTGCGGCTACCAGATGGACCCGCC
>JBFESM010000063.1:0-8854 GCA_041548445.1 Methanothrix sp.
AAGTATGAAAATGGAATGGTACGATCAATCCGCTTTTATAATTAACTATCTTGTTCCGGCATTTAAAAATGCCACAAGAGACGACCCGAATTTTAGCACAAAGATTCTTGTCTGGGATCACAATTGGGATAATCCATCATATCCGACTAACGTTCTGAATGATATCCAAAATGATACAGATGCGAATGCATCTGTTGTCGGTTCCGCTTGGCATAGTTATAGCGACGACCCACACCCTGAGAATCTGGGACTAGTTTATAAGTCGCATCCTGATAAAGGTATTTACTTCACAGAAGCCAGCGGTCACTACAATCCTACAGAACAAACAGCCAATACAAGCTTTGCCGGTGATTTGATTTGGGGCATCAAATACGTTTCCATTGGAGCAACTCGCAATTATGCCATGACTGTTCTATACTGGAACCTGGCATTAGATCCAAATGGGGGACCACGTCTTATTGAAGATAATAAACGTAGAATGCGTGGAATTGTAACTATAGATCTCCTCAATGAAACCTTCAACAATACAACTGAATATTACGTCCTCGGCCATCTTAGCAAGTTCGTAGATCCAGGAGCGAGAAGGGTTAATTCGGCCTCGAACGCTTCTGTGGATAATGTAGCTTTCCTGAACCCTGATGATTCGATTGTGCTGATAGTCTTGAACAACGATGATACCAATCCTAAGTCCTTCGATGTCCAGTGGAATGATCAGCATTTCAGCTACGAGCTTCAGAAGCAGTCTGTTGTTACATTCAAGTGGAATCAAACCGCAACCGCCTAATGCGGTTTGATCCCAACTATACTATATCTTTGGTGTTCTCATTCTCCCTCATCAGAAACCTTCATCACCCCCCTCCCCCCACCTTAAAGCGTGAACTGCGACGTTCTGGTGGTGGGAGCCTCCCCCTCGGGGATCGCCGCCGCCACATCTTCTGCGAAGGCGGGAGCCGAGGTGATCCTCCTCGACAAGGACATGGGCGGCAGCTTCGACCACCCGGCCAACACCTTCTTCGACGGGATGTTTAACAGGGCGGGCCTCGCAGTCGAGCGGGATTACGTCCTCCACGACCTCGACGGGATGCACATAATCTCGCCCGGCGGGTGCGTACTTTCGATCCCCGCGCCGGGAAGGTTCATCGACCGGGCGAGGTTCGATGCTCTTTATCTCAAAAGGGCCGAGAGGGCCGGGGCCGAGCTTCTCCGAGGCACGGCGAAGAGCGCTCCAATTTCGGGCTCGGGCCGTCGGGTCGAGACCGACCTCGGCGAGATCCGGGCTCTGGTGGTGATCGACGCCTCCGGGGTCGACGGGCTGATCGCGAGAAAAGAGGGGCTCAGTCCCCTGCGCCACCCCGAGGACGTCGCCTGGGCCGCCGAGGCGGTCGTCGAGCTTCCGGGCCTCGGGGAGGAGAGGCGCTTCGAGTACTTCGTCGGATCGATCTCGCCGGGCTGGAAGGCGACCTTCTCTCCCGGCGGCGGGGATCGTGCGACCCTGGGCGTCTTCGTCCGGGGTCACGGCCGGGACGTCCGACCATTCCTGGACCGGTTCGTGGAGATGTTCAAGCGCTACAAGTCCACCTCCTACGACGTCGAAGAGATGAAGATCGTCTCGATTAACAGGGGCGGGGATGCCATCGCCACCTTGCCCGGCGAGATCGTCTCCGATTCGTTGATGGCAACGGGGGCGGCGGCGGGCATGAGCGGCATGGCCTACGCCATGCGGGCGGGATCGATCGCGGGAGAAGTCGCCGCCGGGTCCGTGGGGTCCGGGAACGTATCGAAACGAGGGCTTTCGCCCTACGTCCGGCTTTGGCGTCGGGAGTTTGGCCTGGAGTACCGGATGGGCCGCGCGTCTCTAGAGACCCTCCGCAAAATGACCGACGATGAGATTGATTCCCTGACAAGAGGGCTTGCGAAAAGAGACCTCGACATTTCGGGTTCGTTCTTCAGGAAAGGATTTTCGGCGGGGATCGCCCTCGCCCGATCCCGGTCCCGGACGATCCCCACTCTCGTCCGAAGCCTCGCCGAGGGCTGATGCTCAGGCCACCTCGACGTTGCTGCTCTCCTCCCTCGCACCGCCGTCCTCAGGGAGCTTGATCTCGCCGTAGGTCGCCTCATACCTCTTCAGGTTGGCGGATAATGCCCGCAGAAGCCTCTTGGCGTGCTGGGGCGTTATCGTCACTATCGCCCGCCCCTGGGCCAGGTTCGTCTCCGGGATCTTGTGCAGAAAGGTCAGGGTGACCTCGTCGTCCGCGTGGCTGATCTTGATCAGGTTCGAGTAGACCGGCTCCAAGCTCTCGGGTATCCTGACGCCCAGCTGCTGCGTCCTCTTCTTATCCGTCAAATCATTTTCACCGGAGGTCCGTTGGAATGAGGTCCATCTTATCCTTTGCCCCGCGGGAAAGGAAAATCCTTTAACCGCTGAGGCACTCTCACCTTTATGATAGAGCTGAGGAGTGACCCTTACGTCTTGAAGTCCAGGACCATCCAGGACACGGAGCTGGATTTCAGGCTCAACCTTAACCTCTCCTGGTGCCGCGGCGTCCTCTTCAATGTGGTGGCGCTGAAAAACTCCATCGCCATCGTCGAGTACGACGCCATCCTCTGGACCGATGAAGCTCTCATGTTCATAGAGTACAAGGACTCGGTCGCCGCTTACAAGAACCTCTCCACCCGAAGGATCCAGCAGATCGGAAGCTTCGCCAAGAACATCACGGCAGGCCTCGGCTACAAGGCCTACACCTTCGTGGTGGTGGTAAACGAGCTGAAGACCCCGACCACCCGGGGTGGCGCCGTCGTCATACCCCTCTACATGCTCGGAAGCTACGAGCCCGCCTTCAGCTCCGCGATCTCAGAGCTGGAGCTGATCGACAAGCTCGTCGACAAGTACACCAAAGGCGGAAACCTTGAGGTGGCCGGAGACTTTGAGAAGCTGAAGACGATCATTGAGACGGGGTTATCTTGAAGAGAAGGGGAACGGCGACGGCTCTTGGCGCGGCAACGGTGCTGAACGCCGTCGCCAACTGGAAGGGCTCGGCCTTCGGCGTGGATTTGAAGACCACCGCCGAGGTGGTGCTGGACGACACCCTGCGGGTCAAAGGCGACGTTCCCGGCATAGACGATCATCTGATCGTCAGATCCGTGGAGCTGGTCCTCCAGCGGTTCGGTGTGGTGGCCGGAGGGGTCGTGCGAACCAAGAGCGATATCCCCCTCGCCCGGGGGCTCAAGAGCAGCAGCAGCGCCGCCAACGCCGCGGTTCTCGCGACCCTCGACGCCCTGGGCGAAGAGCTCGACCCCCTGGAGGCGACGAGGATCGGGGTCGCAGCGGCAAGAGACGCCGGCGTCACAATAACCGGGGCCTTCGACGACGCCGCGGCATCGATGCTGGGGGGCGTCGTCGTCACCGACAACAAAGAGATGACTCTTCTCAAAAGAGAGGTGCTGGAATCGAAGGTCCTCCTCCTGGTCCCCGAGGAGAAGATATTCTCGAAGGACACCGATGTTGGAAGGTCGAGGCTTCTGACATCCATCGCTGACCTGATCTTCGACCTCGCCCTCGCTGGCGACTATCCGAGGGCCATGACCTTGAACGGCCTCGTATACTGCAGTGCTCTTCGTCTCTCCTCAGACCCCATCTTTGCGGCCCTCGATTCTGGCGCCAGGGGTGCGAGCCTCTCGGGGACGGGCCCTGCCTACGCCGCCCTGGTGGATGACGAAAATATCGACGAGGTCGAATCGGCGTGGCTTGATCTCGGCGGAAGGGTGATAAGGACGAAGGTTAACAACAAAGGCTCATCCAACGCATCGAGGTTGCGATCATGAGCCTGGAAGATCTTCGCGCAGATGTTCAGAAAGTAGACCAAGAGATAATAAGGTTGATAGACGAACGAGTAAGGCTTGCGGAAGATATCTTCGAGGCCAAAAAGGCTCTCGGGGTCAAGATCAAGGATCCAAATCAGGAGAAGCTGGTGATGAAGAGGGCCCTCGACAATTCCACTGAGCTGGGCCTTGACGCCGGCGCGATAAAGGAGATATTCGCGACCCTGATCAGAATGAGCCTTGAAAAACAGCACGAGCTTCTGGGAGAGGACAACCTGCCCTAGATCGTCAACGGAACTTGCTTTTTGAGAGTTTGGGATTTATGACCGAAATTGCCGTTATATCGGGATCAAAATCGGACAAGCCGGTGGTGGACAAGGTTCTCCGAGTTCTCGAGGAGAAGGGGGTCGACCACGAAAAAAGGGTTCTTTCAGCCCACAGAAACCCCGATGAGCTGGAGCGGTACATAAAGGAGACCGACGCAAAGATCTTCATAGCCGTGGCGGGCCTCTCCGCCGCACTTCCCGGCGTCATCGCCTCAAGGACGGACAGGCCGGTGATAGGAGTCCCGGTGAGCGCAAAGCTGGGGGGGCTTGACGCACTCCTTGCCATCTCCCAGATGCCGCCGGGAGTTCCTGTCGCCTGCGTGGGGATCGACTCCGGCGAGAACGCCGCCCTGCTGGCTTTGAGGATACTGCTAGCGAAAAGATAGTTTTTTATACGGAAGAGGAAAAACTCCAGGAGGCGGGATTGGATGTACAGGAAGATTCTGATCGCCACGGACGGTTCCGACAGCTCGATAAAGTCCAGCAGGCACGGCGTAAAGCTCGCGAAGTCTCTCGGGTCTGACGTTCTGGTGCTCTACGTCATAAACGACATGGCGATTTCAAGAGTTATCGCCGCCCTGATCCGCAAGGGCTCCTCAGAAGAGGATCTGAGAAAGACCCTCAAGGCCTCCGCAGAAAAGATCGTGAGGGAGGTCTGTAAGATGGGAGAGGTCTCTGGGGTCCAGGTGGAGCAATTGATCAAAGAGGGCGACCCCGCATCCAGGATCCTCGATACGGCAAGAATCGAGGGCGTCGACCTGATCCTGATCGGAAGCCATGGCGAAGGCGGGATCTCTTCGAAGCTGATCGGCAGCGTGGCGCAGAAGGTCCTGAACTGGTCTGATACGCCGGTGATGATAGTGAGATGATGAGGTTGTCCCAGCGCTCGATATACGCCCTTTATAAGGCTTCTAGATGCCGGTATCGGAAAGATATCTATTTATATCAAAGGCGTAGTGGATAAACTCAAATGGTGCAGAAGGTTGTAGGGAGATTTGAGAGGTGTGATAAAATGTACGATCGGATTTTAGTTGCTACAGACGGCTCCGCAAAGTCAAAGGTCGCGGTACAGCACGGCGTAGACCTGGCGAAGGCGGTCGGCGCGAAGGTGCTCGGAGTTTACGTTGTGAACGAGGTAGTCGTGGCCAGCGCCGTGAGGCAGCTGGGCGCTGACAAGAAGGACATCGAAGCCAAGCTCCAGGCCAGCGGAGAGAAAGCCGTGGCCGAGATCAAGAAGATGGCCGATGAAGCAGGCGTGGCCGTCGAGACGATGGTCAAGTCCGGAGCGCCCGCCAACATGATCGTCGACCTCGCCAGGACCGAAGGAGTCGATCTGATCGTCATGGGCAGCCACGGTGAGAGCGGCGTCACAAAGCTCCTCATCGGAAGCGTCGTCCAGAAGGTCCTTTACTGGGCAACCTGCCCCGTCCTCGTAGTGAGATGATCAAGATGGCAGTAGAGATGATTTCCTCAGGGATAGCCTATCCCGCCTTTGCGGTGACTTTTATCGTCGGCACACTCCTCGCCTACACGGTCATCAGCCTGATAGGCGGCAGCTAAATCGGCAAATTGGCGTCCTCCCGGAGAGGAGGACGTTCTCGTCTCTCTTTTTGATATAATTTTCGCAAAAGTCCTTCTTTTCTGGCAGAGGCTAGTCATCTCCATCGATCGGATGGCAATATTTCTGAAAAAAGGAGGCGGAAAACTCCAAGTAAAAAAATTGGTCTGCCTTCCCCGAAGGAAGGCCCCTCGAATCACTCTTTCTTGAAGTATCTCGGCGCAGTCTCGAGCGCTCGAGCGATCAGCTCGGCACAGGCTTCAACGTCTTTGAGACTCAGAACCTCGACAGGAGAGTGGATGTACCTGGTGGCGACGCTGATCAAACCCGTGTGAATCCCCTCCCTCGTCAACTGGATGGCGGTGGCGTCGGTGGTCCCGCCGCCGGAGACGTCCATCTGGACCTCGATCTCGAACTCCCGGGCGGTCTCTGCCAGCCAGTCCACCACCTTCTCCGTTGCGATGATCCCCCGGCCCGAGGCATCGGCGATGGTGATCACGGGCCCTTTTCCGATCTCCAATGCCGAATCCTTCTTCTCGATCCCAGGATGATCTCCGGGAATGGTGACGTCTGTCGCCAGAGCGACGTCGGGACGAAGATCGAAGGCGCTCGTCCTGGCCCCCTTGAGGCCCACCTCCTCCTGGACCGTCCCTACGGCGTAGATCTGAGACTTGGTCTTCGTCCGCTTCAATGCCTCGATCATCATGACGACTCCTGCACGGTTGTCGAAGGCCTTTCCCGTCACCCTGTCGCCCGCAAGCTTTGCGAATGTCCGATCCATGCTCATGGGGGTGCCCGGCTTGATCCCGAGAGCTTTGGCCTCATCCTGATCCATGCACCCGGCGTCCACGAACATGTCCTTGATCTCGATCGGCTTCTTCCGGTCGTCGGGCTTCATCACGTGAGGCGGCTTCGACCCGATCACGCCATAGATCGGCCCCGAATCGGCGTGGATGATCACCCTCTGGTTTAAGAGGGTCTGGTCGAACCAGCCTCCGATGGTGACGAACCTCATGAAACCCTTCTCGTCGACGTACTTGGTCATGAGGCCGATCTCGTCCATGTGTGCTGCGATCATCACCGAGGGCCGCTCGCCCTTTTTGGTGGCTACGAGGTTTCCCAGTTTATCGACCCTGATCTCGTCGACTAGAGGGCCGATCTCCTCGCGCACTATCTCCTGGATGGACCCTTCTCGCCCCGATATTCCGTGGGCATTGCTCAGCCGTTCAAGAAGCCTTTGAATCTCGCTCATCTATGATCATCCCGTCTATAAACATCTTTAATTAAAATTCAGGCAGATCTCAATCTCGCCCCCGAGTTTCGAGACCTGGTGACTATGACCTCGCCCCCCACATCCCCCATGACCTCCTTCGCCGCAGACTCGATATCTCTAGTCCCGGAGTCGGCCACGGCGTAGACCGTGGGGCCAAAGGAGCTGAGGCCAGCACCGGCAGCGCCCGCAGACCTCATCTCCTCCATGAGGCTTTGTATGAGAGGATGCTGGAGCCCAACCTCCACCTTCTTGAACCCCAGCTCCTGGATTCTGTTCACGGCATTGCCGAAGTTGTCCAGGTCCCCCTCCAGGACGGCAGGAATCATCCTGACCAAAATCTCGCGGCATAGCTCAGCGACCTCGTCCTTCGGCACGGGACAGAAGGCGCCAAAGACGTCCAGCTCCTTTCTGCCGTGGGCCCCTTTGGGCATGTTCGGCATCGCCAGCAGAAACTTCCAGGAGCTCGGAATGTCGGCCTGCATTATCACCGGCGGGGGGGAGACCCCAGTCGAGGCGGATGAGGGCCGATAGTCCTCCTTCTCCTTTCCCGGTCCGAAGGTGTGACCGCCGTCCACGATGAACCCCCCCCTCTCGAAGGCGGCTACCCCTATGCCGCTGGTCCCACCCCTGCCGACGGCGGCGGCGATATCGCGAGCTGATGCGGTCCGGCCGTAAAGTTCGCAGAGGGCCCTGCCCACGGCCATCGCGAGCTGCGTTCCTGCGCCCAGGCCCACGTGTTGCTTGTAGCAGCTCCTTATTCTGATCTCGGCGCCGCCCAGATCGAACCGTTCCATCACCGCCTTTGCCGCAACCTTTGCCCGGTCGGCGTTATCGCCCCTGACCAGAAGGCCTTCGCCCCTCTCCGCCTCCACCACGATGCAGGGATCATCCAGGGTCACCCCCACGCCGCCGTCCACCCGGCCGCAATCTCCAGCGAGGTCTGTGAGGGTCATGTGTATCCTGGAGGGGGTCTGTACGATCACCCTCTTTTTATCCTGAAAATTGTTGTAGGGGAAGGTCTCGGTGATGGCCATCAGAGGCTGACCGTGCCTGATGATCCTGTAGTCTCTCGATAGCATCGGCTCTTTGGAGAAGACGTTGAAGACCCTGTTCATTTCGCCCGCATCTCTCAAAACGCGGGCCCTCAATATGTCTCGCCTCGACTCGATCCGGTGCTTCTTCAGAATCGTCCCGATGGGAACGTCCGCCCGCATCAGATCGGTTCGAAAACGGTCCTCGAGCCGTTTCAGCGGGGTGAAAGAGGTGGCATGAATTAGGGTCTCTCCGGTGGCGGAGTTTTTGAGCTTGACCACCCTGTAGTTCACCTCGTCCCCCGGATCGATCTCAAGCTCGCGAGAGACGAGCTCGTCTGCAGCCACTACCTTCTGGACCAGGGTCTCGATCTCGATGGGGCTGCCGGTGACGACCTCCAACAGGCAAGTCACTGAACCGTCTGTCCCCAGGAGCATCTTCTGGACGGGGCTGAGCCTGCCCACAGCCTCTTCGAGCCTTGCGATCTCTTCGTTGATCTTCGGAGGCGATGATCTTGGCACATAAAAAAGAAGGCCGGTTGGCATAAAGTTTTTCCCCTCTGATGACGAGCTTTCCATCTCTCAGGGCATTTTGGAGGTTGTTTGATTGAAGACGTCGAGAATTTCCGGGTTTTACAAGGTTCCCGCTTCGGATCGGCTCAAGATCTTGGCGGAGAACGCTAGTTTGAGCGAGGAGGATATCGAGGCGATCGGCAAGTCTGGCCTCTCCCTCGACCAGGCCGACAAGATGGTCGAGAACGTGGTGGGCCTCTTCGCGATCCCACAGGGGATCGCGACCAACTTTCTGATTGACGGACGGGAGGTTCTGATCCCCATTGCGACGGAG
>JBFESM010000064.1:0-8813 GCA_041548445.1 Methanothrix sp.
AACGCGTTCTTCGCTATCGCCATTGGCGCGGTTGTTTCCGCAATATTCAACGGCATCTATTCCACAACTGCCTATTTGGGCAGAAATACGAGCCAGGCGCGATTCAACCAGTATGTATACTTGGACGTTCTGCGCACTCACACTACCACTATAATGGCACATTCGTATATCACTGCCTTCTGCGTTGTCACCATCTCCTACATCATGACAGCACCTTGGCTTCCGATTCAGCACCCCTTCCCGATGCCCCTTGTGGCCTTCATCTGGGGTCTTGCCATCGGCGCCATAGGGTCGTCCACCGGTGATGTTCACTACGGTGCAGAGAGGGAGTTTCAGGCCTATCCCTTCGGAGCCGGGCTGAACGCAGCAAACTCTGGAGACATCGTCACCAAGGCAGAGGCAGGCCTGCGAAGCTCCATCGACAACGCCTGGTTCTGTGCTCGGTTTGGAGGGCCGGCCACCGGAATGGCCTTCGGACTGACCGTCTTCCTGGACAACTGGCGGACCACCATCTTCGATCCGGCCACCCAGGGTTGGCTTGCGATCGCCACCGGTGTCGTGATCGTCATCCTGTTCAACGTCTACAACAGGATACTGGAGATCAGAGCGAAAAAGAGGTACGGGCCCTATCCCGAATATGCGGGGGATATTGAGGCATGATCGCATTTGACGCAAACATGGTAATGTACATAATCGAGATCGTTATCGGCGGGCTTCTTGTGGGCGTCGGCGTCCACTTCGTGCCTGTCGGTGGCGCTCCAGCCGCCATGGCCCAGGCCACTGGTGTAGGAACGGGCACTGTGCAGCTGGCGGCAGGATCAGGCCTCACGGGACTTCTGAGCGCCGGCCTGATGATGAGCGTCACAGATAACATCGCCCTGATCGTGATAAGTGGTGCAGTGGGCGCCATGATCATGATGGACGCCACCATGATCGTGGGCAACTGGGTATACATCTACGGAGTCGGCGTGCCGCCGTGCTCTGCCAAGGTCGACTACGACCCCATAACGAAGGAACCCCAGCCGCCCTACATCTCCCAGGGAACTGTAGGTCACGGCATACCCACAGTCAGCTACGTCAGCGGGACGATCGGAGGTCTCCTCGGCGGCGCTGGTGGGTCACTGATATACTATGCCCTGATGAGCATCAACCAGAACCCTGGCCTTTCCGGCTTCTTCGCCATCGGGATATTCGTGGTGAACGCCGTTATCGCATCCTACAACATCCAGGGTACCATCGAGGGCTTCCACGACCCCAAGTTCAAGCGCGTTCCCCGCGCTGTCCAGGCCTGTCTCGTTGCATCGCTGATCATAGGGATATTCGCTGTATTGATCACCGGAGGTGCCTGATATGAGCGTTGCAGCAGGCGGAGGAGAATCGAAGATCGACAAGACCAAGCTGATGATGTACGGTCTTGGCGGCGGAGTTTTGGGAATATACCTGACCCACGTTCTGAACACCATAACCGGATCCGGCTACTTCTCGTTCCTGGCGGGGCTAGGCGTCATCGCCGCAGTGGTGATGGGCTCTGAAGCCGTTAGGAGAGTCTGTGGTTACGGTATCGGTACCGGCGTTCCCTCCATCGGTCTTATGGCGATGGGAATGGGTCTGGTTGCGGCCATGTTCGGCCTATCCATCGGCGGCGTTGCTGGCCCGATAATCGGGATTGCGATCGCGATGGGCTTTGGGTACTTCGTTGGCGTTCTCGCAAACAAGATCATCAAGATGAACATTCCAGTCATGGAAGAGACCTTGATGACGCTCGGCGGCGCTGGCGCTATAACCCTGATCGGCCTATCCGTTGTCGTATCCGGAGAGATCAGCTACCCGCTCATCCTCAGCTCGGTCGTCGACACTGGATACATAGCGATCCTCTTTATCGCCGGAACTCTGGCCATATTGCACCCCTTCAACGCCAACCTGGGACCTGACGAGACTCAGGACAGGACCCTGGTACACACCATCTCCACAGGGGCTCTGGCCATGTTCGCCGCAGGTCTCGCGTCCCTTGCGACCATCGGCCCTGCCGGACTCCTGACGGTGATAATCGCCGTGATAATCTGGATCAAGTCCTTCATGTGGTACTTTGCGCTTGTCAAGAGAGACTCTTCGGGCGTTGTTGGAACCGGTCTTCTACCTGAGGGAGGTATGTAGATGGGAATTGTTAGAGCTACCCCTCCAGATCTGCATCTGATCTTCGATCCACTCGAAGGGATGATCTCAGAGGAGAGGGATGACGTCGTTCAGTTCGCTCTGGACCCTGTAATGGCCCAGATAGACGGTCTGGGCAAGGTGGCCGACGACCTTATGAACTCGCTCGCGCCGGAAGGGGCCCTCCTCAGCTCTTACAAGGGCAGAGAGGGTGCCAGCTTCATGGCGGGCATTTACACCAACATATGGTACGGGTTCGTAATCGGCCTCGTCGTCGCCTTAGTATACTTACTATCTCAAGGAGGTGTGTTCTGAATGGCCAACAAAGTGGCGGCTTCTGACCCTTGGCCCTGGCTCACCGGTGAGTACGAGGTAGGAAACCCCGAGAGCCCGGTTGCGGTCGTGACCTGTGGGTCTCATATGAACAGCGCACCCTTCCTCGATGCGGGCGCTGCCCTCGCGGGCCCCTGTAAGACCGAGAACATCGGCATAGAGAAGATGGTGGCCAACATAATCTCCAACCCCAACATCAGGTTCCTGATCATAACCGGGATGGAGGTCAAGGGCCACATCACGGGCCAGGCAATCGAGGCCTTCACCGCAAACGGGATCGATCAGGAAGGTAGGATCGTCGGAGCCACGGGGGCCATCCCCTTCATCCAGAACCTGACCCCAGAATCGATTGAGAGGTTCAAAGAGCAGGTCGAGACAATCAACATCATAGACACCGAGGATATCGGTACCATCGTCTCCAAGATCAAGGAGTGCATCTCCAAGGATCCGGGCGCTCTCGACGTAGAGCCGTTGACAATAGAGATCTCCGAGGGAGGTGCAGAGGAAGAGGCGCACGGACTGCGTCCCATGGCCGCAGAGGTCGCAAACCTCAGAGCGAGGATGAAGCTGATCGAAGCTGCGGTAACCAACATGGGCATCCAGAACAAGTACTCTGCTGGCATCTACGCCGGGAAGATCGAGGGAATAGCAGCGGGGCTGACCATCGTTCTGGCGCTCTTCGGATTGATCCTCAAGATGGGAGGGATGTGAGATGGCAGACGAGGAGATAAAGACTGAAGAGGTCGTAGAAGAGGTGGCAGAAGAGGTCACAGAAGAGGTTTTTGAAGAGAAACCGATAACGGCCGAAATACCCTACGGAAAGGGTCTGCCCACCGTGTTGATGCCCTTCATGGGACCCTTTGACGAGATCACCGAGAGCATCGAGTACAAGGCGCAGCTGGTGGCCAGAGATCAGAAGCTCAGCTCTGGCGTGAACGCCGCAATGCCGGTCGGAGCCGTAGTCGGCTTCATCTTCGCGCTTCTGATGGTTCTCGTGCCAGTCTTCCTTATGACCTGAGGTGATACAGTCATGGCTCAAGATAATCGAGATGTAGTACCCAGCGTCGTAGTAGACCAGGAGCAGTACAGACAGGTCCTGGATAAGCTGGCCAAGATAGATGAGAAGATAGAGTTCGTGAGCGCGGAGATTGCCCAAAGGCAGGGCAAGAAGCTCGGCAGAGATATCGGCATCCTCTACGGAGTATGTGGAGGATTAATATTAGTGCTGGCATATTATTTGCTGGCGGTTGCGTGAGGGTTTGATATGTTCAGATTTGACAAGAAGCAAGAGGTATTCGAGTTCGGCAAGATCAAGGTGGGAGGTCAGCCCGGAGAGTACCCCACAGTCTGCATCGGCACGATGTTCTATTCCCGGCACAAGATCGTGACCGACGAGGACAAGGGGCTCTTCGACGTGGCTGCCGCGGAGAAGCTGTGGAAAGACCAGGAAGAGATGAGCGACACCACTGGTAACCCCTGTTTCAACCAGATTGTCGCAGAGACCGACGAGGCTATGGCCAAGTACCTGGACTGGTTCGTCGACATATCCGACGCGCCCTTCCTGGTGGACTCAAGCGCCCCCAGCGTTAGGGGTTTCGGAGTCAAGTACGCCACCGAGATTGGTGTTGCCGACAGGGCGATCCACAACTCGATCAACGCCAGCATCACTCCTGAGGAGTTCGAGGCTGTCAAGGAGAGCGATCTCGACTCTGCTATCGTTCTCGCCTTCAACGCCCTCGACGCCACCACCAAGGGCAAGATGGACGTTCTGACGATGGCTGCGGGCGGCGCAGAGAAGGGAATGCTCGACTACGCAGCAGAGGCCGGCATCACAAGGCCCCTCATCGACGTCGCTGCAATGCCCCTGGGTGCTGGTTCCGGCGCCACCATCAGGGCAGGGATGGCCGTCAAGGCGATTCTGGGCCTTCCCGTCGGCGCAGGCTACCACAACGGCGCCTCCGCCTGGGACTGGATGAAGAAGTACAGGAAGGTTAACAGAGCAGCCTTCGCTCCGGTGGACATCGGATCGAACCTCGTGGCTGGAATCGTTGGAGCCGACTATTACCTCTACGGCCCCATCGAGAACGCCACGATCGTCTTCCCGGCCGCTGCCATGGTCGACATCATGTGCGCAGAGAGCGCAAAAGAGCTCGGCCTGGATGTGCTGGACCCGAACCATCCGATCAACAAGCTGCTCTAAAACCCACCCTTTTTTTCTTTTTTTCTTTTTGAGGCGATCTTTTTGTCGTTTCGAGTGGAGATCAGGGCGGCCTTCAGGAGCGCCCGTTTCAAGTGCCAACGCTGCGGATCCTGCTGTCATCACCGCCGTCCCGACGAGTTCGACGACCTTGTGCCTCCCGAGAGGCAGGCAGAGTTCGTGCAGAAGAGCAACCTGATCTATCTCACAGAGAAGGATATCGACAAGATCAGCAAAAAGACGAGCCTAGATCCCGAGGAGTTCGTCGACACCCTCTACGAGGAGAAGAAAGGGAGCGTCAGAGTCGAAGATGGTGGAAGGAAGGTGATCCTCGACCTTCCTGTGATGAAGTCGAAGGACTCGGACGGAGCTTGCGTCTTTTACAAAGATGGAAAGGGCTGCACCATCTACTCGGTGCGGCCGACGGCCTGCCGTCTGTTTCCCTTCGTGGTCGTCGAAAGGTCAGGTCCTCAGGGGAGCATCATCCTCGAGATAAAGTACAACCCCACGTGTCCAGGCATGGGGAAGGGAAAGGAGCCGGACCGAAAGAGGCTTGAGAAGCTCGTGGCGAGCCAGTTCGCAGAGAGGATGGAGGCGATAGGCCCCCGGGTCCAGAAGCTCAGGATGGAGGGAAAGATCCTGCCCGACGCCGCGATCTACAGGACGATGCCTGGAAAGAAGAGAAGGGGCGAGTGACCGGACGTTCGCCTTTTTAGCACGATTAAAACAGATTGATGACGGGGCTAGAATACAATCGTCCAGCCCTGTCTTGAAGCATCCTCTTTCGTATAACTCGCGCCGTCCACCTTCAGCCCCTTTCTGTCCAGCAGGCTGATGATCCCGCCTCGGTTGGATAAGACCACGTCTTCGCCTGAAAGGTCGACTTTGCGGACGTCTCCGGCTTTGATGATGCCTTTGAGAGGTGCCTTGTTCTTGTTTTTGTCGGCGAGGGTCCATCCGGTCAGGTCGATAGGTTCGGGCGTCGTATTGAGGAGGAGAACGCTCTCAAGCCCCTGATCATGGCCTTTAGGGTTAGCGAGGGCCGCGATTATGCGGACGCTCTCATCTCCCGATGCCGGCGATTCATCGATGCAGTGGCCCGTGCTATCATCGGTGTGGAAGCACTGGGACTGAAAGGCGAGAAATATGGCAATCCATCTATCTTCGTCGGGGAGGTGGATTATCAGGCCGCCGTCCTGGTATACGCCGTCATCCTCTTTCCAGGCCTCAGAATTTCCCTGGTTCATGTGGATGTCGTGGATGCCGCTTCCGGGCTTGAAGCCGAAGTATTTGTCCCGCTCGTTCTCCGGCCCCCACTTTTGGCCGAAGGCGTAGACGGCGCTATTTTCCATCCCGATGGCCCTGGAGATGTATTTGTGGATCAGCTCGTTGAGGTCGTTCTCGGGACCGGGAACGGCATGAGGAAGGGGCCTCATTTTGGAGGCGTCGAAGATGTTTGCCCTGATGTAATCGAGGGCCATTCCCCCAGGCCTAGATTCCAGGTCGACAAAGCCGAAGGGCAGAACCATCAGCTCTTCGATCATGGGGTGGTCGAAATCCTCGTCCACATAATAAAGCAGCTCAGATGGCGCAACGCTTGACTTGACGTTTACCGCGATTCGATGCCTCAATTCGTCGTCCACGACGAGCACATGAAAGTGGGGGTTCTGTCCGACCCCGTTTTTGCTGTCGATCGCCTTTCCCTTTAGAACTCCATATCCTTCAAGGGGCATATCAAAACCACATCCCTAAAAATAGTTTATGAGAGTTAAAACTTTCTCTCGGGCTGCTCACCAACGGGCCTTCGTGTCTCGGCCCGAGGCCGGGCGAGATTTCGCGAAATGGCGGGAGGGTGGTGGGGGGATGGCGGGGCCGTGACCCGCCAGGGCCCCATCATCATCAGCCCCCTTCACCTACCGGCCTCGTCCAGCTCCTTGAGCTGATTCACCCTCATCTCCACGACGTCCATGGCGTCCTCGAAGAGGGTCCTGTTTATCTCTATCCCAAAGTACTTCTCGAGCTTCTCGGGCGGGGTCATCGTCGTCCCTGCGGAGAGGTACTGGACGTATCTCTCGTTGAAGTCCTGGGGGTTCTCCTTGTACTTCTTGAATAGAGATAGGGTTATCGCCTTTGATAGCGAGTAGCTGAAGGTGTAGTAGTTGTTGGTGAAGTAGATGTGGCTTACGTATGTCCATTCCGCTGAGTCCTCGTCGTAGTAGCCAATATTGTCGTCCCTGTACTCTTCGTATAGGTTGGTCCAGAGGGCGTTCAGCTCGGCTCCGCTGACCTCGTCTCTCCCGTCGCAGAGGATGTGGGCCTCGTGCTCGAACTCGGTGATCATCGGCTGGAAGGTGAAGTAGTTGTCATAGCCTCTTATGTGCTGATCCAGGACCGCCACGGCGATCTCCCGATCGTAGTTATCGAGAACGTAATCCACGAAGAGCTCTTCGTTGAAGGTGGAGGGTATCTCCATCTCGTACTCTTCGCCACCGCAGTAGGCGTAATCGACGGAGTTGGCCATCAGGTAGAAGTGGATGGCGTGGCCCATCTCGTGGGTCACGGTCTTCTTGTTGTTGATCAGACCGTCGTAGTTCAGGAAGATTATGCCGGAGAGCTTCAGGGGAAATAGGGACCAGCAGCATCCACCCGGCTGCTTTCCGTTATCCGGGTTGGGGTAGACGTCGATCATGTTTCCCGTCACCGTTTTTATGAAGATCTCGCCGAAGACTGGATCCATCCCGGAGTAAGAGGCCTCTACTTCCGCCAGGGCCTCGGTGTAGTTGTAGATCTCGTCGGGGTCGTCCATCATCTGAAGCTGGAGGTCGTAGGGCATCAGCCGGTCGACTCCCATCTTCGCCCTCCTGAACTCGTGGTACCCGACAAAGGCCCCTTTTCTCTCTTTGAAGACGGAGTTCATATCTTCGATCTGATCCTCGGAGAGGTAGCTCTCGAACATCTTGGCGGCGTAGGCATCGGAGTAGTTCAGCTCCCGGTTTATCAAATCGTCTTTCTTAGCCTTATCGAGGTAGATGGCTGCCATCTTGTCGGACTCGTTTTTGAGGTGATAGAACCTCTTGTCGTAGCAGACCTTCCTGTTCTCGCGATTTGAATCGGTGGCCAGGAGCTTGTAGTAGGACTGGGCGTTGATCGGGTACTCCTGGCCGTCGGTGAGGGTGATGTTTCCGGCGACGGTGACGTTGTTTGTAATCTCCTTCAGAGACTCTGTCGCTAGCTTCATTCGCTGGTCTGCGATCTCGGCTATGAAGGCGGCGTGGGTCTCGTTTCGCGGCCTGTGGTCTGCGTATCGGATGTAGCTGTTTTCGAGATAAGTTCTGTATTTTTCAAGACCCGGTTCCTGCCCGAAGAGCTCTTCCCACTCGTCTCTAGCGAGGGACTTGAGCTTGATCTCGGCGAAGGATGTCATTTTGTAGTAATCGGTGTAGAAGGTCTGGATCTCGGAGATGAATGTCTCGAAGAACTCGTCGTTGACGTTGAGGCGGTTTTTGGCGTAAACATAGGTTGAGAGAAGGTCGAGGGAGACGGAGAGGTTCTTCTCGTCTTCCAGGTATCCGAGAAGGACGCTGCCGTTCAGCTCTTCGAAGGCTGGCCGGTAGGTCTGGTTGATATTCTCGGCCTCTTGCTTCAGGCGGTCGAATTCCTCGGTCGCCTCATCTCCGTTCTCGAATAGAAAAGAGAGGTTCCAGCATGTGGTGACTTTCTCGACGTCCAGCTGAGAGGCCGGTTCGGGCGCCTCTTCGTCGGCGGGTTGTGCACCCAAAGGCGCAGCCATGAAAATCACCGCCGCAACAAATATTCCTGCCAGGATATTGACCTTCATCATTCAACACCGTCTCCCTTATGCCGATAAGTTCGAACTTCCTCTAATCTCTGATCTGGCAGACTACTTAAATTTTCGTATCCAAGATTCCCATTTCAGATCAGAGAATTCGGTGTTTGGCATGATTTTGGCCCTATACCGACCTTGTACAGTTCTGCGTAATATCTGGCCAGAGCCCGGCCATCTTCGGGGCGGGGCAGGATCGGCCGGATCGACCCGCCCAGATCAGCGTCTCTCCAGATCCGCCAGATACCTCTCCACCCTCGCGAGCCCCTCGGCGATCCTCTCCAGGGA
>JBFESM010000065.1:0-8716 GCA_041548445.1 Methanothrix sp.
GTCGACGACGATCGCCCTGTCCATCCCGGCCCCTTCGAGCCGTATCAACATCAGATTTATGTCGTCCAGGAAGTCCTCGGTGTCCTGAGACTCGATCTCGGAAAAGGGCCTGGTCTCTGAGTCCTCGAACCAGTGTTTGTTCAGCCTCTTGGTCCTATCGTAGCCGATCTGTCTTCTGAAGTCCGCCGTCGTCGTGTCCTCTCTCGCCCCGTGGATCTGGGTCAGCCTGGACTGGGCGACCTCGGTCAGGGCCCGCAGGACGGCCACCTCGGCGCTGGTGTGAGTGCCCATCCCGATGGTGAGTAGCGCCGGGTCCTTCAGCCTGACGTCGTCGGAGGACGCGGCTATGGTGGGAACGCCGACGTCGCTGGTGATGTCTTTGATCCGAACGTCCACCTCGGCTGCGGCGAACTTCTCTATTAGGCCCGCTGCAAGACCGTCCTCGACCTCCGAGACCAACGGCCCCGTCTTCTTCACCGTCTCCACCAGGGACCAGGCGTCCCTCTCGATCACCTCGGAGAGGCCGTGGAAGACCGCCTCCTCCAGGACGTTTCCGGAGGCTAGACCGTTTGTGTTCGTCCTGAAAAGCTGCGGATAGTTCGAAGGCAACGGGTGGAAGACGGCGCTTGCCGGGACCATCACTTCATCTTTTCTGATCAGGTCATACCCCTCGACCCACGGGATCGACATATCGGGGTTTGCGTCCATGGGGAGGATCAGGTCCCTCGGGTCGATGGCGTTCGTCTCGGACGCGAGCTTTGAGAAGGTCTCCACCAACAGATCTCTGTCGTGGACCTCGGCCGAGTAGCGTTCGATCCCCTCCATCATCGCCGAGACCCTCGCCTCGGCAGGGGTTGCGCCCTTGCCGTTGTAGACGGAGATCGCTCCCTTGTCTGCGGCAGGCCGGATGCTGGAGAAGACCGGGATCCCGATTCTGTCCAGGTTGGTGATGTCGGCCACCCTGGTTATCCCCGCGAGCGGCATCTTCGGCGCTATGCGATCGAGGGTCTCCTCAGGAGAGAAGGCTCGGTGGGTGTCGGTCTTGTATTTTTTTATGCAGGATCTGAGCATCATCTGGTATCAACTCTTGAGCTTGAAGGCGTTCGTGAAGGCAGGCCGCCGACTTTGTTGGAGGTGGTCTTTCTGGCCCTAAATACATGTCGGGTTTTTTGCCGTCGAAGGTGGCAGGGGGCCGTCAGAGGAGGGACAAAAAAATCCAGTATACCAGGAGGTTTAGGGCGGTGAGGGGAAAACCCACCTTCAGGAAGTCAAAGAAGGTGAGGACGGTCCCCCTCCTCTCGCCGTTCTGGACGATTATGACGTTGCTTGCCGCCCCGATGATCGTCAGGTTTCCGGCGATGGTGCTTCCCGCGGCAAGGGCCATCATCCCCCCGATCGACGAATCAAGGTGGGCGAGGAGCGGCAAGTAGAGGGCGACGAAAGGAACGTTCGAGATGAACTGGCTCAACAGGGCGCTGGTGGCGAGGATCACGGGAATCGATGTCGCTTCGAGGTTTGAGCCGTTTATCGCCGACTGGAAGAATCCCGTGTCCCAGACGCACTCCATCAATACGAAGATCGAGGCGAAGAACGTCAGGGTTCGCCAGTCGACCTTCCTTGCCAGCTCGATCCTCCGCGGGCTGAAGACGAGGATGGGAAGTGCGGAGAATAGGGCGATCTCCGTTAGGCCGAAGGGGGACCCGAATCCAAAGGAGACCGAGACGATCTTGACCGCGATGAGTGCCGCCACCATGACGAGGGATACCCTGGAGAGGTGCGCAAGGTGCCTATCATCCACCGACTCGCGGCCGTGGTTCAGGACCCGATCCCCAAACTCCTTTCCGTAAAAAAGCCTCAAAACTCCGTAGGCTATGAAGAGGTTGATGACAGTGGGCAGGGCCAGGTAGCGAAAGAATGTGACGAAGGGGTTTGGAACCCCTCCGCTTAAGGCTATCAGCAGGTTCTGGGGGTTTCCGATGGGGCTTGCGGCGCTTCCGATCGTCACCCCGAAGGCGAGGGATAGGAGGAGGAGCTTGGGCGAGATCTCGTACTTTTTAGCGAAGTTGAGGAGGAGAGGAGTTCCGACGATGGCCAGGGTGTCGTTCATCAGGATCGCGGATAGAACTCCTGTCCCGAAGAGGATCACGAGAACGAGCTGGTCGACGCTTCTGGCCCTTTTGAAGAGCCGGTAAGAGAGGCTGGCGAGGTAGCCGCTCTCCTCCAGGGCCACCCCGACGACGAACATCCCAGCGAGAAATAGCATCACGTCCAGATTGATCGCCCTCAGGGCGCCAGCTGGGGATATCGAGCCTGCCAGGAGGACGGCGGCGGCCCCAGCGAGCATGATCTGCCAGATCATGATCCTGGTTCTGAGAAGCTGCCTTCCTGCGATGGCGACGAGAACCGCCGCCAGGACGAGGAGGGGAAAGTTCCCGGTGGGCGAGATCGTTTGAATGAGGATTTGGGTGTCGTACATGGGGTGGCGGCTCTCAAGCTTTATTTCAAGGCCTGGCGGCGAATATTCAGGGCCGCTCACTGAAGCGATCCGGGATATATACGCCTTTCTCTGGAGGGAGGCGCATTTGGCGTCCCGAAACTCGGATTTTTGATAAAAATTTTTATAATTCCTGGCATATTGAGGGGGCAGTCTCCCGTTTAGAATTCTTCAAAAACCATATATATAATGAAATTCACTTTAACAAATTCAGGGTTGGCCGATCACGGCACCGAACTCTACGTTTAGGACCATCCCGTAACCCGCAGATAGGGCTTTGCCGGTTGGCGGCAATACAACGAAATAGGTGACAATGTATGAAATATATAGTCCTTTTATCCGCATTAATTGTTTTAGCTTTTACAAGCATCGCTTCTGCCGATCAGGTCTCTGTGAATTTCTGCGTGGACGCGGACATGGACGACTGGTGCGATCAGGAGTTCACCACCTTCGTAGAGCGCTATGGGTTAACGGACATGAAGCTATTGGAGATGGCCCTCGAGGACGAGCTGATGGTCTCCGACTGGGATGAGTACCTCTGGGCCGTCTCCATCGAGGGCTACGCTTACGACTATCTTCCTCAGTTCGACGGGGCCACCCCGGTGACTGTGGAAAACGGCGACGAGGTTTACATCTACTTCACCGGCTGGCAGTGGCATTCGCCCGGCAGCGTCCCCTCCATATCGGCGGCTCCGGGGATGGGACCATCCGGCGGTTTTCCAGGATCGGGCAGTGGTAGCGGCAGCGGCTCAGGGGCTTCGATGCCTGGGTCCATCCCCTCCGGCAGCGCCGAAGTGACGGCCGTCTCCAGCTGGCTTAGTGGCTACAGCGTCGAGGTCGACGGCTTCCAGATCGGCGTCGAAGGGACCGGCTCAGACGTCGCAGACGGGATCTACACATTTTACGTTGCGGGAAACCAGCAACATGATATAAAAATAAACCACCCACAATTTTGGAAGAGCTGGAATGACTTCTTTATGGCCGGCAGAAGCTACACGGCCAATATCGACGTCCCTGGAAGAGTCGTCCTGTCGGGTTGAGATGGAGCACTCAATTATTTTTTTATAAACTTTCTGCCTCTTCGGTCTTAATGTCGTCTCTATTCGTCTCTATATTAGATTCTATTAGATTCGTGAGAGGGGGGCCTTGGAGAGCCGGAAGAGAGCAAAAAAAGAGAGGACCTCATCAACCGACCATTTCCCCAAAATCAATCCATCGGCGGGTAAACGAAGGCCCCGTGCTCGGCGAGGTCGTAGTCGACGCCCATGAAGTCCCTCAAAAACTCCTGGCGGATCGCCTCGGGGTCGAGGTCGCGGAATAGCTCCGGGTACAGCCACTTGGCGACGACGACCGCCCCGATCGTCATCTGAGGGCCGAGGGCGAAGTCGCCAGAGATGACGTGGACCCGCTCATTTTTCACGGCGTCCACCAGCTCAAAACCGGGAGCGCTCATGATATCTTCCCGGTACGCTCTGAGGAGGGAGCCGTCCTCAGCATTGTAACCGCCGCTGTAAGAGAGGCCTATTATCACGTCTGGATTCTCTTCTACCACCCACTCAGACTCGACGTCGCCATTATAATCGATCTCGCCTCTGGCGATGTTCTCGCCGCAGGCCAGGTCGCACAGATCAGTGTACCCGGTATCGCTGGCGTAAGCCCACCGCACGGCAGGCTTGCTTTCGGTGGTCTTCTCCCTCTCCAAAAAGACCCTGACCCGATCCTCTTCAAGGATTGCTGACGCCCTCTCCTCCACCATCCCCGTGTAGTGGTCGTGCCACACCTCGTAATCTCTCAAAGCCTCTCTCCCCCCTATGAGGTAGCCGAGGGTCATCATCTCCCCTTTTAAGGTCTCGATCATGGAGAGGTCGAAACGGACTAGAGGGATCTGTGAGGGCAGTTTATCGTCCAGCTGGTCCTGAGGTCCTGTTTGGGTGAAGGTGATGACGAGGTCGGGCTCAAGCTCCATTATCGCCTCCGGGTCCGGTTCTCGATGAAAGCCGACGGAAGGCCGATCGCCGAGGTTTGCAAAGAGCAGATCTCGCTCAAGGACGGTGCTGCCGACCCCCACGACCGCATCCTCGCCACCCAGAACGATGACCGCCGCTGCGTGGCGCATGTGGAGGGGAACGATCCTTTTCACCGGCGTTTTAACCGTCACGACCCTACCCACCGAGTCGATGAGAGTGACGTTCGCCGGATCGCCCCGAATTATTCGTCCGATCAGGTCGATGTCGTCCTCGTCGAGGTCGCCGTCGCAGTCGGCGTCGGAAAGCTCGGTCTGGGCCGCCTCGGCGCCACCCACCATCGCCTCCACAGCATCGAGGTCTTGCTCGTCTATGACGTCGTCCATGTTGGCGTTCCCGAAGATCTGAAGCGTGTAATCACCGGCCATCGATGGCATCATGACAGACAAAAAGCACGATAAAAGCAATGTCAAGATCTTTTTCATGGTTCTCCTCCGCTCAGGCAACGTCCAAGAACGAACTCCTAACTTCAAGGGCTCCATCGTCGAGGATTAGTTATAACTTTTTCCATTAGCGTGTTACAAAAAGATGGAGTGGAGAACAAATGTATTTGATGGACCGAACCTTTGAAGCAGAAAATTCAGCGCCAATATAGCGTGAATTTGACGACCGGTCGCTGAAATTTCTGTCGTTTCCCTCAAAAAAGATATTAACTGGCAGGGCGAGTTTGTGATCATGAGTTCCGCCTTCCAGATTGGGAGGATCGCTGGAATCCCCATCAGACTGCACATCACGTTCCTTGCGATCATACCCATCGTCGCCTACATATTCTCAACCTTCACCGCGACCACCAGCGTCACCCTCTTCGGCGAGGTCTACGATCTAGCCTACGGGTTCAACGCCGTCGAGCCCCCGGAGGCTAGATGGCTCTACTCCTTCGCTTTCTCCATACTGCTATTCCTCTGCGTTGCCCTCCACGAGCTGGGCCACTCCTTCATAGCGATGCGGTACGGGATAAAGATCAGGAGCATTACCCTCTACATCTTCGGCGGCGTCGCTTCGATGGAGGACATCCCCCGAGACTCAAAAATGGAGGCGAGGATGGCGGTGGCAGGGCCCAGCGTCAGCGGGATCATCGGCATCGGTTGCGTCCTCTTAAGCTTCCAGTCGGCCCTCCTTTTGGGCGGAAGCCATCCCTTCACCACCCTCCTCTGGACCCTGGGGATGATCAACATCGTTCTCTTGGTATTCAACCTCCTTCCGGCTTTCCCCATGGATGGGGGCAGGATTCTCAGGGCCTGGTTTGCCACCAGGATGCCCTACGTCGAGGCGACGAGACGGGCCGCTGGGATAGGAAAGCTCTTCGCCATCCTCATGGGCATCCTGGGGATCATGGGGAGCCCCTTTTTGATACTCATCGCCTTCTTCGTCTACATCGCCGCCACCGACGAGGAGAGGGCGACCTCCATAGCCGTCCCCCTCGAAGGCGTTAAAGTCAGAGACATAATGTCGAGCGACTTGAAGACCGTCTCGCCCGAGACAGCCCTCCCTGAAATCATGAACCTCATGTTCCACGAGAAGCATCGGGGATACCCCGTGATGGTGGACGAAAAGCTGGCGGGCATAGTGACGATATCCGACGTACAGAAGGTCCCCGAGGAGAAGAGGAGCACCGCCACCGTGGGGGATATCATGGTGAAAGCGATATACGTAATCGAGCCGAACGCCGATGCCGCCGAGGCGATGAAGAAGATGGCAGAACGGCAGATCCGGAGGCTTCCCGTGATGGAGGACGGAAAGCTCGTCGGAATAGTTTCCCGCTCGGACCTCCTCAGGGCGATAGAGATCTGCTCTGGATGGTGATCTAAAAAGATGCCCTCACCGGATCTGTGCGGCTCCGATCGTGCACAAAGGGTTTTCTAGGTGGGCGTCCCTGAGATGGCCAACCGCGAGGTAATCGACTTGGAAGATATAGAATCAGGCGGCACCAGTGGGGCGGAGCTTCGCCAGGGCTCTCAGGAGGAGGGCAAAAAGGGCGAGATCGTGATTGTGGGGACGGCTCACGTATCCGAAAAGAGCGTCCAAGAGGTGACGCGAGCCATAGAGGACCTGCATCCAGACGTCGTCGCCGTGGAGCTCTGCCAGGGGAGGTACCGCGCCCTCACGGGCCAGGAGGATACGGGAGAGATCCAGATAAAGGAGATTTTGAGCGGGGGCAAGCTCTACCTCCTCCTGGTCCAGTGGTTCCTCGCCTACGTCCAGAAGAAGATCGGCTCCGATCTCGGAGTCAAGCCCGGCTCCGAGATGATCGCCGCCATCGAGGTCGCCGAGAAGACGGGTGCGAGGGTCGCCCTGGTGGATAGAGACATCGGCGTCACCATCCAGAGGTTCTGGTCGGCCATGAGCTTTGTAGAAAAGGCGAAGCTCGTGGGCTCGATGATCCCTGCGGCCTTCGGGAAGGGCGAGGAGATCGATATCGACAAGGTGACCGAGGAGGACGTCGTCTCCGCGATCATAGAGGAGTTCCGAGAGGTATCGCCCGGAGCTGCCCAGGTTCTGATCGACGAGAGGGACGCCTACATAGCCCGAAACCTGATACGTCTCGGCAACGAGGGAAGGGTGGTGGCCGTGGTGGGTGCTGGCCACAAAGAGGGCATAACGAAATATCTCGCCAACCCCGAAAAGATACCTCCCTTCGAGAATATGACCCGGATCTCCAAGAGGAGGATCTCGGTCCCCAAGCTCTTCGGTGCTGCTCTCATGCTTCTTGTGGTGGTCACCATCGCAGCCGTCCTGATCTCCGGCAGCAGCACCGAGAACCTCTTTTCCGCCCTCAAGATCTGGTTTCTGGTGAACGGCACCCTCAGCGCCCTCGGCGTGGTCCTGGCCCGGGGCCACCCCCTCTCGGCCCTGACGGCCTTCATGGTGGCCTGGCTCACGAGCCTCAACCCCCTGATGGCCGCTGGCTGGTTTGCGGGGATTGTGGAGGCCTGGAAGAGAAAGCCTACGATGGCCGACACCAAAAAGCTCGCCGATGCCGAGACCTTCAAGGAGCTGATGGCGATACCCCTATTCCGGGTGATACTGGTCGCGGCCCTCGCGAACATCGGGAGCGTGGCTGGAACGGTCCTGGGGGCCTACCTGATCCTCCAGATGTCCGGGATCAGCCCCCAGGATCTCGTCGGCGGCATCCTCTAAAAGTCAACTCAGCCCTTGACCACGCAAATGCCGGCGTTCTTGACCTTGTTCAGCCTGCTTATGTTCAGCAATAGAGGCGTCAGCCCCTCCACCTGGGCCGCGACCTTCAGGGGTCCGCCGTCCAGGGGCCTGAGGTCTTTTACGATCCTGACCAGGTTTGATGCAACCTCTTTCGCCTCGGGATCGTCTCCGACGATCACGATGTCCCCTCCGACCGTCCTGTCCAGATCCTGGAAGGCGGCGTAGGAGACGGTGTGAAAGGCCGCAACCACCTTGACCGAGGTGGGGAGGAGGGCCTTGACCAGAAGGGCGGCGCTCCCCTGGGCGGGCGGCGTGTACTCGAAGTGCTTATCCACCCTCGCCATGGGGACGACCGGAGATATCACGATCTGATCGCTGTAGCTCTCCTTCAGATCAGAGGTCATCGACTCAATGAACTTGTAAGGGATGCTGAGGACGACGATCTCGCTCGCCTCGATGGCGCTCCCGTTGTCCATCCCCCTGATCCTGGCGTCGACGCCCCTCTCCTTCAAAAAGGAGGTCAGCTCACCGGCCGTCTCTTCAGCTTTATCGGCCTTTCTCGATCCTATGATTATCTCGTGCTCTTTTGCCCAGCGCTTAACAAACCCCTGGCCACAATCGCCAGTGCCTCCAACAACCGCGATCTTCATGGCGGCCCGGTATTGAGGCCATTTTATTTTATCATTTCCCAGGCTTCAGATATTTTGAACGAATTCGGCAAGAAGGGATCGAAGACGGCTGCCGGAAAAAAGCGATCGAGAAGAGTGATCGCTGAAAAGGCGATTTTGAGAATATGGATCTGAGAAAAGTGAATCAGAGAGAAGCAATTAGAGGAAGTTTCAATGAAGGGTTGGCACGAGGTGACGTAAGGGAGTAGCAATGAAGGGGGTAAATTTCATCATCTCGTGCCACGAAACCACAGCGCATGTTGGCGCTGTAGTCAACCCAGGTTATGTCCCTTATCCCATATTAACTTTTAGGTCAAGCTAAAATTGAAGTAATTGAGATCTGGATCTTGATGGGCCGAGAGATAAATTTA
>JBFESM010000066.1:0-8666 GCA_041548445.1 Methanothrix sp.
GACGAGATCCACCGGCTTTGGGATCGGCTTTGACAGGATCATGGAGATAGTCGCCCTGGAGGATAAGCCGGCCGCGCCCGTGGCCGTCGTCTTCGTGCCCCAGGTCCGATCCGAGGCGATCAAGGCAGCAAAGGAGCTTCGAGAGGCTCTTTCTACGCCGGTCGTCATCGACGTGATGGGCCGGGGGCTTGGTGCCCAGCTGAAACAGGCGAGCAGCATCGGCGCAAGCTTCGCCGTCATAATAGGTCCCAAAGAGGTCGAAGAGGGGAAGTTCACCCTCAGGGACATGTCGACGGGATCTCAGCAGAGCCTCGCCCTGAAAGAGATCATAAAATTGCTGGGCGAATAGACCGCCCGGTGATTATCGAATGATTTGGCCAGATGATAATGGTCGCGAGCTGTGGGTGAGGGCGGGGATAAGCTCAAAGCCCAAGGCTCAGCTTCCAGCCGCCGTCACTCTTCCAACCGATCCGATGAGAGACGGACCCGGTCCGGATCGGGAATTATAATCGAAGATCAGAGAAGTCCGAGGTTCTCCAGCTGGACCCGCACGATCTTGACGCCCTCCTCACACTCCTCGGGCGACTTTCCTCCGGTAACCACCAACTTTCCGGAACTGAATATCAGGACGACTACCTTGGGCACCTTTATCCTGTAGACGAGACCCGGGAACTGTTCAGGTTCGTACTCGATGTTCTCAAGGCCTAGGCCCAGAGCTATGGCGTTCAAATTGAGGTCAGTCTTGAGGTCGGCGCTGGCGACGATGTTCTGGACGTGGATCTCTGGGTTCAGGTTGACGTCCTCAAACCCGATCGACTTCAGGGTCTGGGCCATGTTGGTTATGACCGTCCTTACATCCGCGACGTTCTTCGCGCCGGTGCATACCACCTTTCCCGAGGTGAAGATCAGAAAGGCCGCCCTGGGCGCTTTTACCCTGTAGACAAGCCCTGGAAACTTCTCCTTGTTGTATTCGGCGCCCTCCAGCTCCGACTCGATCTTGATCAGATCGAACTCCTCGGCTAGCTTTGTCGAGGCGACGACATTCTCTATGTTGATGGTGGACTCCATAATCACGTCTCTCCGCAAATCCCTTTTTAAACTGAGTATATATAAAGTATTGCGGAGCTGACAGAACGCCGGAAGGCAGAGGGTGGGCGCGGGATGAAAATCAAAAAGAGAAGCCGCCGATGGGATTCGAACCCATGACCTGCTGATATATCGGGCCTTTTGCCTTACGAATCAGCCGCTTTACCGGGCTAAGCCACGGCGGCACAGACACACCCGGCATATAGCAGCCGTTCTCAATTTAAGCGTTGCGATCGGTTTTTCGATCGCCTGCAAAGCTTCGAGGATTACGAGGCCTCGGCCAGCCTTTCGACCTCTTCGGCCAGCCTCGGCAGGAATATGCCGATGTCGGTCACAAGGCCGATCGCCTGGGCCGTCCCCCGGTCCATCAGCTTCGTCACTGTGGAGGGGTTTATGTCGACGCAGATCGTTTTGACCCGAGAGGGGAGTAGGTTTCCTGTGGCTATCGAGTGGAGCATCGTTGCCATCATGATCACCATGTCGACCCCCCGGAGGGCCTCGAACATCGCCTTCTGAGCCTCGACGGTGTCGGTGATCACGTCGGGGAGGGGCCCGTCGTCCCGGATCGATCCGGCGAGAACGTAGGGTATCCCCTTCTTGATGCACTGGTACATGATCCCGCCCTTCAATCTGCCGTCCTCCACGGCCTTTCTGATGGATCCGCTGGCTATGACCTCGCTTATGGCGTAGATGTGGTTTCTATGGCCCGCAGAGGTCAAGTTTCCGTGAGGGTCCATCCCGAGGCTAGTTCTGAAGAGCTGCCGCTCGATGTCGTGGACCGCAAGGGCGTTTCCTGCCAGGAGGACGTCAACGTACCCATCCCGGATCAATTCTGCCAGGGCCTCAGAGGCGCCGGTGTGGATTATGCCGGGCCCGCCCACCACAGCGATCTTTCCTCCGGCCCGTTTGGTGGCCAGGATCTCCTCTGCCAGCTGCTTTACGATCTCGCCCGAAGGCCGTTCCGAGGAGACCTCGTTCGACATGAACTCGAAGAAGGTCTTCTCCCGGGGTCGCTCGGGCGGCACCACCCTCACCCCGGTGGTTCCGACGACGATCGAATCACCCTTCTCGATCTGGCCGATGGGAACGCATATCGCTCGACCTTCCTTAACGATGATCAGGCAGTCCATCTGAATGTCTTCCACCTCCAGCCAGGCGCCATTGTACCGGACGTGGGTGAGGTGGTTTGTGGTGGAGTAAAAGCCCCGGGGCACCACCCTGTCCAGGGGCGCGATCTCGAGCCTGACGTCCTCGGCCTCGATCACCCGCGCGCCGAGAGGGTGGAGCGCGAGAAGGATCCTGTCGAGGTGATCGGCGTCATCTCCAGAGATCGCGATCTTAACGTAGCTCGTATCGTGCTTCTTTTTGCCAACCCGGAACTTCTTGATCTCGAACTCGCCGCCCATGCTCATTATCTTGTCAAGCGCCTTTGTGAGCGTGAGCGAATCTATCAGGTGCCCTTCCATCTCTATGTCGCAGGTTTCACTCATTGTGATCAGCCTCTATAGATCGATATGATCCCCTAGAAATATTCTATTTGATTCCGGCATTTTGCCCATTACGTCATCGAGGGTCACCAGAGCTGCCCCTCGATGACGGACTCGGTCTTGTCGTTGGTGCTCATGACGAGCCTTTTTATCTTCACCAGGTGGCCGCCGGGAGAGGTCCGGGGCGGATCGAATACGGCTCGCACGCCCATCCTTCGAAAGTGCTCCTCGAAGTCCGTCGCCGTCTGGAGGTCTTTTACCTTTATCTCGACCTCCTGGACGATCAAGTCCCCGGATATCTTCGCCTCCACCGTCTCCCTCATGGGTCCGAGCATGCTTCTGCCAAGCCTTAGACACCTCTCCTCGAACTGGGTCTCGGTCTCGGACCACTCTGCCGCCTGGAACCCCTCACGGACCACTCTTGAGAAGAAGAAGTCCTGGCCGTAGTCGTTGTAGTACCGAAAGGCGAACTCGAGATCTTTGCAGTTGCTCTCGGAGCTGGTGTACTTGATGGGGCTTTTCAGGTTCGCGGGATCCTTGATGACGACCCCCTCTCGTCCCCGCGCCCCCAGGTCCTTTATGATCTCTTTTATCTCTCCGGCGGCCTCCTCGGGCCCGAACTCGCCGAAGAGGTGGACTGACCTCATCCCGTACTCCTCGGCGAGGGCGTGAGTTTTTGAAGAGCCCTCCACATCTCTTCGACCTTTTCGAGAGACGTCGAAGAGGTAGAAGTCCATCGACTCTGTCGGGTAGACCTCCTTTGGAACGTAGGGGTTTTTGGGACCCACCATCTCGCCGCAGAGGACCAAGTCCGGATCTTCTTTGAAGAGCTCCGGAGGTATCTGATCGTTGGCCACTTCTGTTGAGTAGGGGCAGATGAAGCCGCCCCTGGTGAGGGCGATCATCTTTCCTCCCACGCTCGCCACCCGGACGTTGTGGCCATTCATCTTCTCCTCGACGAGAACTCCGTCAGAAAAATGTCTTTTGATGGCGGGCGAAAGCATCATCGCCCGCCTTATCTTTGGGTAGCCGTAGACGATCTCGTCGTCGTCGAAGACGACCGTCCCGGCCTCTATGCCGGAGACGGCCTTGTCGAACCTGAGGTGCCGGGGCTTTGGCCAGTCGGAAGCCCGGACCACCCGTCCGAGCATCCGTTCCATCCTCTCGGCTGAGATATCCAGCCTCTCCGCCACGGCCCGAAGGTTCATTTCGACTTCACCAGGTGGTCGAAGAAGCACCGCCTGGTTAGCATCCCCACAAGCTCGTTGTTCTGGTTTAAGACTGGCATCCCGCCCAGGTCCTCTTCCAGCATCATCTTTCTCGCCTCCTCAAGTGGCGTGTCGATCCGTATCGACTTTACCCCTTGACTCATCACGTCCGAGACCAGGAGATTCTTGATCCTAGACTCTTGCTGGTTGCTTGGAACCAGTTCCTTGAAAGCCCGCAGGGACTTTGCCACGTCCCGTTCCGATATGATCCCCACCAATTTGTCGTTCTCCATCACCGGAAGACGTCCCACGTCCCGGTCGAGCATCACCCTCCGGACGTGGATCAGCCTGTCGGAGGGGGTGGCTGTCAGGGGGGTGCGCATGGCGTCGGCGGCAAGCCCCGTCATCCGGAGGGCCTTCAGCATGTCTTTTGGCCTCACCCAACCCAGGATCTTCTCTTCTTCCATAACCACCAGAACCGATGTCTTCTGGAGGAGAAGGACAGCGTCCTCGACCTTCATTTCGAGGTCGACCTTGATCACCGCGTCCGTGGTTGCGGAGGCGACGTGGAGCGAGGAGGCTGGCAGGCCCAGCCTCTGCCTGGTTCCCAGAACCCTCGCGATCTGCCTCATGGTGATGGTGCCGCTGAGCTTGCCGTCGTTGGTGACGAGAAGCCTTCGAAGATCGTGCTTCTCCATGACGTCCAGAGCGTGCGTGATCCTATCTGCCTTGTCTATCGTCACCGGTGTCGACATTATCTCCTTTACCAACATGCTTAAGACCACCTCGCCACTTCCGTGGTTATATCGCGGGTCGAGAAGAAACCCACCACCTTCTCTTCGTCCACCACCGGCAGGCCGCATATCTCCTTATCGAGAAGGATCTTGGCGGCTTCCACGGCCAAAACGTCGGGGTTGGTGAACATTATCGGGTAGGACATTATGTCCTCTGCCACCAGGGGTACCTCTTTTACGTACCTGTACCCCTTCCTTCCAGCGGTGCTGTCCTTCCTCGTCATCTTGATGTTCTTGCTCTTCAGCTCGTCTTTTGAGTCGGAGATTCCCGAGATCGCGAGGTTGGTGTGCGTTATCACCCCGACGGGTGTGGCGTTGTCCTCGATGACAACGACCCTGTCAACCCCGTTCTCGACCATCTCATCGAGGACGTGATCGATGGTGTGGTGCCTGTGGACGATGACGACGCCCTGGGCCATCAGGTCGCCCACTTTGGAATCGGGATTCTTCTCGACGAAGTAGGAGATGAGGTCTCTTGAGGTTATGATCCCCACGATCTCCCCCTCATCCCTCTCCACGGGCAGGCCGTCTATTCCGTTCTCGTCCATGATCTCCGCGGCCTGTTCCACGGTGGCGCCCGGGTAGATGGTGATGGGACGGTCGGTCATCACCAGCTTTACGGGGATTTTGCTTATGGGACGCCTCCGCCATTCCGGGGCGGCCTGGCTAAGACGGTGTGATATATCGTGTTTGGTGACAATTCCCGCCAGCTTTTCTCCGTCCATCACGAGAAGCCTGCTGATGTAGTGCTTGAGCATCAAGTTCCTCGCCCGCTGCACAGGCTCTTCCTTGTCGATGACGTAGACGGGAGATTGCATGTAATCCTTTACCTTGCTCATGTTATGATCCCTCGTTTCTCCTCCGCAAATGCCCTGATGAAGTCTCTCTTGGTTATGATGCCCACCAGCGACCCGTTCTCCATGACCGGCAGGGCTCCGATGCCCTTCTCTATCAT
Organism: Methanothrix sp.; assembly: GCA_041548445.1. Classification (GTDB taxonomy): domain Archaea; phylum Halobacteriota; class Methanosarcinia; order Methanotrichales; family Methanotrichaceae; genus Methanocrinis. The sequence goes on from JBFESM010000066.1 coordinate 5,531, forward strand.
CGTCTCTGCCGCACCGCCGAGATCCGCCTCTTTCTCCGTGGATACTAGGTCTCTTCGGACCAGGATCTTTATCGGCTGGCTCATGACCTCCCCGATGTCGCCGGTCACCACTTTCCCGAACGCCTCGCCGCTTCCAAGGTACCTCATTATATCCGAGGCTGTGACCATCCCCGTGAGGATGGAGTCCTGGACAACAGGTAGCTTTCGGAAACCGCCCTGCTGGACCATCATCCTGGTGGTCTTCTCGATCGACATTTGGCCGTTGGCGGTGATCACGTTCGGGCTCATGAACTCCTCGACCTTGATGCCGGTGTTCACCCCAGCCACGAGCTTTGCGAAATCGTGTTCCGTGATCAGGGCCTTAATCCTGTTATCCTCGTCCACCACGGGCAGACCGCCCACGTTCTTTTCGTACATCAACTTTAGGGCGTCTTCGACGGAGGACTTCTCGGTGATGGATATGAGTCCGGAGCTCATGATCTCTCTGATGTCGGCGTTGATGGCTGCGAGGATGTTCCCTTCATATTTCTTTTTAAGCAGGTTGTGTCTTATGCCGCCGCCGAGAAAGTCGACGACGTCGACTCCGGTGACGAAGCCGAGGAGCCGCCGGGTTCCCGCATCGGCTATCGGCAGCCTCCCGAAGCCGTAAGAGGTCATTATCTTGATGGCGCCGATGATGGTGGTGGTGGGCGGTGCCGTCACCACTTCAGTGGTTGCAATGGTGAGAACGTCTCCTGCGTGCTTTGCAGCTCTGGAATCGAACTGGACCGGTCCCCTGTTCATCGCTCCTGGCATCCTGATCTTCCGATCCTCTGATGGTCTCTTCATTGTCCCTCACCAAAGATGGCTTTGATAATGTCGTATCTGTCGATTATTCCGACGAGCTTGCCGTCGTCCACCGCGGATATCCTGCCGATATCGCGATCGAGCATAATCTTTGCTGCGTCGCGAAGGCTGGCCTCTGGACTTATGCTGAAGAGGGGTGTGCTCATCAGTTTTTCAACTTTCATTACGTCCTTGGTGTCTTTGCCTACCCGGGCACCGCCCGTCTTCAATATGTCGAAGCGGGTGATCATCCCGAGTTGTTTGCCCTTTTCGTCCACCACGGGCATCCCGGTGATGTCGAAGTCGAGCATGGCGTCCCAGGCCTTGGTCACCGAGTCCTGGGGGCCGCAGGTCTTCGTCTCGGTGTTCATCGCCACTTTGACCTTTCTGTTGGCCAGCTTATCGGGGTCGATCTTCTTGAAGATGTCAATGGGACTGATCACGCCCTCGAGGCGTCGGTCTTCCGAAGACCGGACCACGGGCAGTATCGCGTAATTGGCCGAGAGCAAGAGCTTAGCCGCCTCTTCGACATCCGTTTTTGGGGTGACCAGGGGGGCCTCCACAGAGAAACCGGAGACCGTGACGTTCGAACGGGTCGAATCTATCTTCAGCATATCCCGGTCGGTGACGATCCCGGCGACGTGTCCCTCGCTGTTCAGCATCGGCAAGCCCCGTAGCTGGTTGTCCCGTATCAGCTGCCGCGCCCGGGTCACGAAGTCGCCTTCTTCTACGCTGACCGGATCCTTTGACATGATCTCTCCAACTATAGTTCCCATAGTGCGCCCTCCTGCTCAAATCCGGATAATTTCAAAACGTTCATTTATTTCCGTCCCTGCAGCTCCAGCAGAGAAGCTCGCCATTGACCGCTTCCAGAGAGTCGGAGATCTGACCGCACCGCTCGCAGATCCCCCTTATCATCTCCCTCTGCTCTTCGAAATGAACGCTATCCCTATGCATCTCTATGAGGTGGCTGAGGATCTCACCCATGCCGATCGAGGCCGACCCGGAGACCAGGTCGGTATCGGTGATTATGCCCACCAGCTTCCCCTCGCTCGATATCACCGGGAGCCTCTTCACCCCCGATTTGAGCATCTTTATGGCGGCATCGCCCAAGCTGACGTCAGGAAGGACTGTGATCAGGGGTGAGGACATCACCTCTCCCACCGTTACATCTTTTGGGTTTGCGGCCCTGGCAACTATCTTTCCGACCAGATCTCGCTCAGTTATGATCCCCATTGGCTGGTCTTTGTGAATCACGATCAAGCTGCCCACATTTGCGGAGAACATCTTGTTCGCAGCCTTCACCACATCAACCTCGGAATCGACTGTGATCACAGGCCGGGCCATTATATCCCGCACCGGAATCTCTGTTTCCATGCTAGTCACCTCCGCAGCAGATTACCGTTCTTATTAAAGAGATTCCCTCTATAAAAGGATCACTGCATCCTATTCTATCTAATTCAAAACGTATTATAATTCTGTTATTCTGAAATATGGTGGATTATGTGATCGATCTCGGCAAGGATCAGCTCAATCCCCTTCCTCGCCGCCGAGGGCGAGCCCGGAAGGCAGAAGACGGGGACGCCCCCGACCACCCCGGCCGAGGCCCTGGACAGGATCGCCCTCGTCCCCACCTCTTCGAGGCTCTTCAGCCTGAACGCCTCCCCGAAGCCCGGAATCGCCTTATCGAAGAGGGGCTCGGCGGCCTCAATGGTCAGGTCCTTGGGCGCAAGGCCCGTGCCGCCACAGAGGACGACGACATCGGCCTTTGATGCCAGGATCGCCTCCCTTACGGTCTCCACCCCGTCCGGGACGAGCCGATATGTGAAATTTCGGCCAGCGTCGCAGAGCCGATCCAGGATCGCCCGTCCCGAGAGGTCTTCGGCCTCTTCAGGGCTTCCGGCGTCCCCGAACCTCTCGAACCGGGAGGTGCTCACGACGACGACCTCGATCTTCATGATAAGTTATCCGTTCCAAAGGGATATAGCTCTTCTCCATCCTCGCCAACGGTTTTATCTCAGAAGGCCGATTGGCCCACCATGGCGCTTCTGGCGGTGGACGTGGGCGCGGGAACTCAGGACATCCTCCTCCGTGAGGAGGGGGTGCCCATCGAGAACTCGGCCAAGATGGTGATGCCGAGCCAGACGGTGATCGTGGGAAAGATGATCGATCGGGCGAGGCTTCGGGGACGGGACGTTTTTCTCGTGGGGACGACGATGGGCGGCGGAGCCTCCACTCGGGCTGCAAAAAGGCAGATCGAGGCGGGCCTTCGGGTCTATGCAACCCCGAAGGCGGCCTTGACATTCAACGA
>JBFESM010000067.1:0-8632 GCA_041548445.1 Methanothrix sp.
ACATAGCTAGGAGGTAGGCGCAAAATGTTTGAAGAAGTAGTCTGGACGTTGCTAGATCGTCTAGTTATCATCACGTCCTTAATAATGTTCATCGTCTGGTGCCACGCAATATTCTGGAGAGAAAAGTAGCACTTTGAATCTGAGAAGTATGCATAGTATATGGCTCCCTGGTTGTAGCCGCCAAAGCCAACCGACCAGGGAGCCTTCACCTAGCTAGGAGGTGAATGCGAACATTCATAACCATCGAAAGGAAGGCATATAAGCTTATCTCTGACAGGGAGGGGGTGGAATCCATCATCACGGGCAACCCCTCTGCATCGACATGGAGGGACAAATCCGGCTTCAGGCCACATCTGCCGGCCTGAACCCCACCGAACCCTTTTCTCCACCGGCCTCGTCTCCTCTCCGGGACCGGGACGAGAAATGATTAATAATTATGCGAACTAATTTTTAGCATATTCTGATCGGCGAACCTGGCTTATCGCGTTTTGCCTTTCAGGATGCAAAATTTTGACTTGGGCAGATCAAGATCGAGGTTGTGAGCTAGTTTGGAGACGTCCGCGAACCCCGATGAGTTGGAAACGGTGGCAGGACCGATGGCCGAGGGCGAGTCGAAGAAGGCCAGGCCCGAGAAGGCGAAGAGAAAGAGGCGGAGGCTGAAGGTCGCCCACCCGGAAAGATGCATCGGATGCCTCTCCTGCATGTTCGCCTGCAGCAGGATTAACACGGGCAGAGCATCCCTGGACAGAAGCGCCATCAAAGTAAAGACCCAGGGGGGTCTGGAGGGCGACTTCGCCGTGGTGGTCTGCCACGCCTGCAAGGACCCTCCTTGCGTTGCGGCCTGCCCCACAGGGGCCCTCGAGCAGAAAGAGGACGGGCGGGTCGTCTTCCATCGTGACCTCTGCGAGGGATGCGGCGCTTGCGCCGACGCATGTCTCATCAGGGCCATCTCCCTGGACAGTGAGAAGAAGGCGGTCAAGTGCAAGCACTGCGGAGCATGCGTCGCCTTCTGCCCCCACGGAGTCCTGGAACTTGAAGAGGTGGAGGAGTGAAGGCTCGACGAGGGAGGTGAAATGGATGCTAAGAAGAGTTCTTTACATCGATCTCGGCAAATGCGAGAGCTGGGTCGAGGAGAGGCGCGACCTCTTCGAGGAGTGGCTCGGCGGAACGGGCGTTGCAACCCAGCTCCTTTTGGAGGAGTGCCCTGAGGGCATAGATCCCCTCTCGCCGAAAGCCCCGATAATATTCAGCATTGGACCATTAAACGCCCTCTTTCCGGCGATGACCAAGACCGTCGCCGCCTTCAAGTCGCCTCTGAACGGCGAGCTGGGCGAGTCCTACGCCGGCGGGAGGCTCGCCATGGCGATGAGGTTTGCGGGCCACGAGTCGATCGTCATCAAGGGCGCGGCTGGACGACCCTGCTACATCTCCATATCCAACGACGATGTGAAGATCAAAGACGCCACATCGATCTGGGGGATACCTGCCACCGTCGTCGGGTACATCCTGCGCGACGTCGAGACCGGTGTCGGGAGAAGGAGCATAATCAGGATCGGGCCCGGAGGAGAGAGGCTCGTCAAGTACGCAGGGGTCGTCGTCGACACCTACAGGCACTTCGGAAGACTCGGCCTGGGGGCAGTCTTCGGGTCTAAGAACCTGAAGGCGATGGTCATCTCGGGAACCGAGGACGTCGAGCTTCCAAACTCCAAAAGGTACAGGGAGATCTACAACAAGCTCTACAGGACCGTAGTCCAGACCGATGCCATGGAGAAGTATCACGACATCGGAACCCCCATCAACATCAACGTCTTAAACCAGCTGAAGGGGCTGCCCACCCGAAACTTCCAGAGCACCACCTTCGAGGGGGCGGAGAAGATCAGCGGCGAGTACCTGGCTGACAACTACCTATTTCGGAGGGTCTCCTGCGCCCACTGTCCCATAGGCTGTATTCACATCGGGATGCTCAAGACCTCCTTCTCCCGCCAGCACGAGTTTGAGATCAGGAAGGTATCTTACGACTTCGAGCTGATCTACGCCCTGGGATCGAACCTGGGCGTCTCCTCACCAGAAGGGATGCTGGAGCTGATCGAGGCCTGCGAACGGCAGGGGATTGACGCCATCAGCACCGGGGTCGTCCTCGCCTGGGCGACGGAGGCCCTCGATCGGGGCCTCATAACCTTAAAGGAGACCGGCATACCCCTCCAGTGGAAAGACGTCGATGGCTACCTGAAGGCGATAGAGAACATAGTCAAGATGCCAAACGAGTTCTACTCGGCCCTGGCCGAGGGCGTCGAGCACGCCTCGAAGAAGTACGGCGGCCAGGATTTCGCCATGGCCCTCGGCAAAAACGAGCTTCCAGGCTACCACACGGGTCCCGCATCCATCGTCGGCCTGACGGTGGGGGTAAGGCACTCCCACCTCGACAACGCTGGCTACAGCATCGACCAGAAGGCCGCGAAAAAGAAGCTCAGCCCCGAGGAGATGGTCGACGCCATAATCAAGGAGGACGACTCAAGGGGCGTCTTCAACTCTCTCATCGGCTGTCTCTTTGCTAGAGGCGTCTACTCCACCGAGAACATAATCGAGGCCCTGGGGTCGGTGGGGATCGAGAAGACCGAGGAGGAACTGGAGGCTCTCGGCCGAAAGATCTTCGATGAGAAGTACAGGTTCAAGCGACGTGAGGGCTTCGACCTGAAAAAGTCGAGGATACCCGGAAGGTTCTACGAGACCGTGTCGACCATGGGGATGGTCGATCCGGATATTATCGAGACGATGATGAAGATTTACCACGAGCGTAGAGGATGGTAGTCCAGGCGAAGTTCTCTGCGTTGTTCATTTGATGTAAAATGTGATTTGCGCGATTGCGTTATAGTTCTGCGGTGTCATGCATGATTTACACAATAACCCTCAACCCAGCCCTCGACCGAACCCTCTGGATCAACGAGATCAAAGAGGACGTATCAAACCGGATCATAAGAGAGGAGAGCTACGCCGGAGGCAAGGGGATCGACGTATCCAAGGTCCTGACAGCCCTGGGAGTTTCGAACCGGGCCCTCGGCTTCATTGCGGGCTTTGCAGGCCGGCAGCTTGAAGCCCAGCTGATCAGGGATGGAACTTCGTGCGACTTCATCCCGGTCTCAGGCGAGACGAGGATCAACGTCATCATCCACGAGATGAGCACAGGTAAGCAGATCATCTTCAACTCCTCGGGTCCCGAGGTCAAGCCCTTCGAGCTTTTAGAGATCACCGACGTCGTCAAGCAGCTTGAGGAGCCAGAGGTCATTAGCGTCGGAGGAAGCCTTCCGCCTGGAGCCCACCCCGAGATCTATAGAAAGATCATCGAGACCGCGAAGCTTCGAGGAGCGAAGGTGGTCCTGGATGTCGACAGGGATGCCCTGAAGATCGGAATCCAGGGCAAGCCCGACATAATCAAGCCGAACATCCACGAGCTGAGCCACCTGGTGGGAAGACGGCTCGAGAAGAGAAACGAGATCCTGGAGGCAGCCCGCGAGCTCAACAGGAAGGGCGTCGGGATCGTCCTTGTCTCGATGGGACCGAGAGGCATCCTCCTCGTCTCGGATGGCGCGGTCTATCAGGCGGTGCCGCCAAAGGTCGAGGTGGTGAACACCGTCGGCGCCGGAGACTCGTCGGTGGCGGGGTTCATCTACGGCATGGTCTCGGGCAAAGACCTCAAAGAGTCCCTGATCCGCGCCACCGCCTCGGGGACTGCGACAACCCTTCGGCGCGGGACCGCCCTCGCCCAGAAGGACGACATCGAAAAGCTCGTCCCCCAGGTCGAGCTCGAAATAATCTCGGAGGATTGAGGATCATGACCATCAAAATCGGACCAGAAGACGTGTTGGTGCCCCTGGACGTTCCGCCCGGGAGGCGCAACGAGTACATCGACAACTACCTCAAGATCACAAAGGAGAGCGGCCGGCTGATGCTCTTTGCCGGCGACCAGAAGGTCGAGCACCTGAACAAGGACTTCTACGGCCCCGGCATCAGCCCCGATGACAGCGATCCCGAGCACCTATTCAGGATAGCGAAGAAGGGGAGAATCGGGGTCTTCGCGACCCAGCTCGGCCTCATAGCCAGGTACGGGATGGACTACCCAAAGGTCCCCTACCTTGTCAAGCTGAACTCAAAGACAGACCTTGTGAAGACCGACCAGATGGATCCCATCAGCCGCCAGCTGATCGAGGTCGACCAGGTGGCGGAGTTCGCCGACGACAGCGGGCTTGACGTTCTGGGGGTCGGCTACACGATATACCTTGGAAGCGAGCATGAGGCGGAGATGCTCCGCGAGGCGGCCTCGATCGTATACAGGGCCCACGGCCAGGGCCTCGTCACAGTCCTGTGGATCTACCCGAGGGGCAAGGCCGTCAAAGACGAGAAGGACCCTCACCTGATCGCGGGAGCGACCGGCATTGCCGCAGCTCTCGGATCGGATTTCGTCAAGGTCAACTACCCCAAAAAGGAGGGCGAGAGGTCCGAGGAGGCGTTCAAGGAGGCGGTGGCGGCCGCCGGCAGAACGAAGGTCGTCTGCGCAGGCGGCGCAAGCCGCGACCCGAAGTCCTTCCTCCAGCAGCTTTTCGACCAGATCCACGTCAGCGGCGCTGCGGGAAACGCCACCGGGAGGAACATCCACCAGAAATCTCTCGATGAGGCGGCGAGGATGTGCGATGCCATCAGCGCCATCACCCTCGACGACGCGAGCGTCGAAGAGGCTTTGAAGATATACGAAGGGGATTGAGGGAGACTGAAGAGCTTGAGGCAGGCTATAATTCTCGCGGCAGGGGAGGGGGAGAGGATGCTGCCCCTCACCTCGTCCCGTCCGAAGGTGATGCTTCCCATCGGCGGAAAGCCCCTTCTTGAACATCTGGTGGCAAGGGCGAAAGAGGCGGGGGTCGAAAAGTTCGTCATCGTTGTGGGCCACCAGAAAGAGAAGGTGATGGATCACTTCGGCGACGGAAGCGATCTCGAAGTTTCAATCGAGTACGTCGTCCAGGAGGAGAGGCTGGGGACCGGCCACGCCCTCGAGATGGCAGAGAGCCTGGCTGAGGATCGATTTCTCGTCATGAACGGCGACGTCCTATGCGACGCCGACTCCCTGAAAAGGGTTATTGAGAACGATGATCCCGCCGTCGCGGCGGTGAGGGTCCAGGACCCCGACCCCGAGACGGATTGGATCTTAGAGGTCGCAGAGGGCTATCTCAAATCGGTGGCCGATAAGGGCAAACCTTTGCTCTCGAAGCTGATCTGCGCCGGGATATGTCTTCTTGATAAAAGGATCTTCGAAGCTCTCAGAATGGTTCCCGCTTCGGAGGGCGAGGGAAAGGAAGAGAAGGACCTGATGACGGGACTGAAAGCCCTTTTGGCCGACGGCCTAGAGATCGGAGTCGTGGAGCTTGAGAGCTGGATCGAGATCAAACTCCCCTGGGAGATCCTCAAAGCGAACGAGACGCTCATGCCTCCCGACACTCGCGGAGTCCTCGGCGATGTGGAGGGAGGCGCCGCCCTCTCCGGCGAGGTCGCTGTCGGGAAAGGGACGATGATAAGGTCCGGCACCTATGCGGCAGGACCATTGGTGATCGGGGAAGGGTGCGATATCGGGCCGAACTGTCTCATCAAAGGCCACACATCGATAGGTGACAACGTGCAGATCGGTAACGGGGTCGTGATCGAGAACAGCACAATCATGGAGGGGACGAAAGTATCTCACCTCTGCTACGTCGGAGATTCGGTCATCGGCCCTGGCTCCAGCCTGGGCGTCGGGACGATCGTCGCCAACCGGCGCCACGACAGCTCAAACGTCCGATCTTACGTCAGCGGGACGAAGGCCGAGACAGGAAGACAGAACCTGGGCGCCATCCTCGGCGAGGGCGTCAAGACCGGCGTTGGAACCATCGTCTATCCCGGAACGGTGATCGAGGCGGGCCGGTGGGGAAGGCCCGGTGAGGTCCTCTGGGGCTATGTCGAGGCCGAGAAATCAGAACCGCAAGAGGCGAAAGAGGGGGACGGGGACGAAGGGGACCCCTCCGAGAAGGCAGAAGCAGAGGAGAAGAACGAGACAAAGAACGCCATCGATGAAACTTCCGCGACAGAGGGCGGGGAATCAAAGACGGCCTGAAAGCTCGATCGGGTGATGATGATGGGAAAAAACAGGAACCGACTGGCCTTCGAAGTGAGCCCCTACCTTCTGCAGCACGCGGATAACCCCGTGGACTGGTGGCCCTGGGGAGAGGAGGCCTTCAACAAGGCGAAAAGGGAGGACAAGCCGATCTTCCTCTCGATAGGGTACTCCACCTGCCACTGGTGCCACGTCATGGCCCACGAGTCCTTCGAGGACGAGGAGGTGGCGCAGCTTATGAACGACTCCTTCGTCTGCATCAAGGTGGACCGGGAGGAGCGGCCCGACCTCGATCAGATCTACATGACCGTCGCCTCGATCATGACCGGAGGGGGCGGCTGGCCTCTGAACGTCATCCTGACTCCGGAGAAAAAGCCCTTCTTCGCCGCCACTTACATCCCGAAGGAAAGCAGGTACGGGAGGATCGGGATGCTCGACCTCGTCCCCAGGATCAGGCTACTCTGGAAGACCGAGCGGGACGAACTCCTCAACTCGGCGGAGGAGATCACGGCCGCCATCCAAAAGCCGCCCTCGGAGATTCCTGGGATGAGGCTGGACGAGTCGGTCATCAGGTCGGCATACCAGAACCTCGTCGCCCGCTTCGACGCCGTCAACGGCGGGTTTGGAGGCGCGCCCAAGTTCCCTTCGTCCACCACCTTCCTCTTTCTGCTCCGACACTGGAAGAGGACCGGCAATGCGGGAGGGCAACAGATGACAGAGATAACCCTCAACGCCATGAGGAGGGGCGGGATCTTCGACCACGTGGGATATGGGTTTCACCGCTACTCCACCGATGCCGATTGGCTGCTTCCCCACTTCGAGAAGATGCTCTACGACCAGGCGATGATCTCCCTCGCCTGCCTGGAGGCGCATCAGGCGACGGGCGATGAGAGGTACGGCAGGATCGCTTCCGAGATCTTCACCTACGTCCTGCGGGACATGACGGCTCCTGAAGGAGGATTCTACTCCGCAGAGGACGCCGACAGCGAGGGCGAGGAGGGAAAGTTCTACCTCTGGACCAGTGAGGAGATCAGGTCTGTCCTCGACGAGGCCGAGGCGAATCTGGTGATCAAGGTCTTCGACGTCAGGAGAGAAGGGAACTTCAAAGAAGAGGCGACGGGCCGATTCACCGGCAAGAACGTCCTCCACCTGAAGAGGTCCATCGAAGATCTGGCACGAGAGCTGAAGATCTCAGAATTCGACCTGATAGAGAGGCTGGAAACCGCGCGAAAGAAGCTCTTTTCGGCAAGAGAAAAACGGATCCGGCCCTCGAAGGACGACAAGATCCTCGCCGACTGGAACGGCCTGATGATCGCATCTCTTGCCCGAGGCGCTCAGGTTTTGGGCGAAAAGGAGCTGGAAGAGGCGGCATCCAGGGCCGCGGACTTCATCCTGGAAAAGATGAGGGACGACGAGGGACGGCTCCTCCACCGTTGCCGTGAGGGCTCCGCCGGAATCCTCGCAAATCTCGACGACTACGCCTTTTTGGTCTGGGGTCTGATCGAGCTTTACGAGGCGGGCTTCGGGACAAAATACCTCAGGGCTGCCCGGGACCTGGTCCGCGACCTGGTTAGAAGGTTCGAGGACGAAGAGGGTGGCGGCTTCTACTTCGCGCCGGAGGACAGCGAGGATCTGATCCTCCGCAAAAAGGACGGCCATGACGGGGCCCTTCCTTCCGGAAACGCCGTCGCCGTCCTGGACCTACTGAGGCTTTCGAGGATGACAGGTGACTCTAAGCTCGAAGAGATCGCCTCGAAGGCTTTCGAGGCCTTCGCCGCCCAGGCGAGGGGGGTTCCAGCAGCCCACCTGCACCTCCTTTCGGCCCTCGACTTCGCTCTAGGACCAGCGTCAGAGGTGGTGATAGCAGGGCCCGCAGACTCCCCGGAGACGCGAAAGATGCTGAAGGCCCTGAGATCGAAGTTTCTGCCAAGATCGGTGGTCCTCCTCAGGCCCGAGGGAGAGGAGGCAGAGATCATCGGGATCGCAGAGTTCGCAAAGGAGATGGAGATGGTGGATGGGAAGGCGACGGCCTACGTCTGCTCAGGAAGCGTCTGCCAGCGGCCGACGACAGATCCGGAGGAGATGCTGGCGAGGCTCGATCTCGCCGCCGGGGGCTCTTAAGGGCATAATCCGGGTTTTTTTGGGCTATGAAAAGCTTATTAATGGTTAGACGAAATTAGGCCATGGCAGCGGGGTGAAAAAGCTGCCAATTTTCGGAGTGGGATAAAAATGACAGAGGTATTAGCTTGAACCTTAGACGTATCGCTCTATCAATGCTCATCACGATCACTCTAATATCAGGACTTTCAACGGCAGAAGACCCAAACGCATCAACGAACGAGATCGAGAATGGGGCGACAGTGGCCCTCGAACCGACGGTTGTCGAGGACACCGAAGTCGAGCCGGCCGCCCCAGAAGCAGCAGCTCAGGGACTCGAAGGGTCCTGGATCCTCTTCATGGACGACGCCCAAATTCCGATGGTCATCTACCAGTCAGAGG
>JBFESM010000068.1:0-8613 GCA_041548445.1 Methanothrix sp.
AACATTATTATGTCGGCCCCCAGAGATGCCGCCTTCAGCATATCCTCCAGGCTCTCGACCTCCACCTCGATCTTCTTGGTGAAGCTGGCCCCAAGTTTGGCGGCGCGAAGGGCCTCTTCGAGGCTCATCAGCTTCAGATGGTTGTCCTTTATCATCACGGAGCTTGAGAGATCGAACCTGTGGGGGTCGCCACCTCCCACCACCACTGCCCTCTTCTCGAAGGATCGAAAACCTGGCGTCGTCTTCCGGGTGCATGCGACCCTGACGTTCCCCGCCTTTCCCGCGCAGTCGCGGGTCAAGGTCGAGATCCCGCTCATCCGGCTCATGAAGTTCAAGACCAGTCTTTCGGCCTGGAGGATGGCTCTCGCCCTTCCCCTGATGGCCATCACCTTCGAGCCTGCGTCGACGCGAGCACCCTCCTGTACGAGCCGATCTCCTTCAAGCCCGAAATACTTCAGGATCTGATCCGCCTCTTCGAGGCCTGAAACGATGCACGTTTCTTTGACAAGGATTATGGCTTTTGCGTTTATTTCTGGAACTATCGAGCTTGAGTCGTCCCACTCCCCCAGGTCTTCTCGCACGAACCGCTCCAGGTCAGACGATAGCATACCGCAATAGTTTTGTTGTCCCATCGATTTATAGGCTGCGATGGTTCTGAAAATAGGGCTGGTTGGCTGCGGCGCGATCGGGACCGAGATCGCAAGGGCCATAGACAGCGGCGATATCGCGGCTGAGCTGGTTGCGGTTTTCGATCGTAACGAGGACAGGGCGGGGGAGCTTTTGAGGGGTCTTAAGACCCAACCCAAGCTATCGTGCCTTGAAGATCTGGTGGAAAGGTCCGACATAGTAGTGGAGGCGGCGTCTCAAAGGGCGGTTGCCGAAGTGGCGAAGGCCGCCCTTGAGAGGGGACGAGATCTCATGATCATGAGCGTCGGCGCCCTTCTGGACAGACGCCTCTACAGAATGGTGGAGGGTCTCGCAAAGGAGCACGGGTGCAGGGTTTACCTACCCTCGGGGGCGATTTCAGGCCTCGACGGCCTGAAGTCCGCAGGCGCAGGAAGGATAGACCTTGTCACCCTCACCACCACCAAGAACCCGAAGGGGTTTTTGGGCGCCCCTTACATCGAAGATATGAAGATCGATCTTGACGCCATATCCGAGCCGAAGGTGTTATTCGAGGGTCCCGCCGAAGAGGCCGTGTTGGCCTTTCCCGCCAACGTCAACGTTGCGGCGACCTTAAGCCTCACGGCGCGAGGGGCTACAGTGATGGTCAAAATAGTGGCCGATCCCGACATTGAGGTCAACATCCACCAGATAACGGCCGAGGGGAACTTCGGGCGTATCACCACCAGGGTCGAGAACGTCCCCTCCCCTCGAAACCCGAAGACCAGCTATCTAGCCGCCCTATCGGCCATCGCCACTCTGCGTTCGATTGCGGAGCCCATCAAGATCGGGACTTAGATCCACCACTTGCCGGGCTCCTTTTTCCCGATCACTATCGTCTGGTTTTCTATCTTGTAGGGAAGATCGTCGGCAGGCTCATAGGTGGCGTAGCGGGCGAGGTCGTCCCACGCTGCCTCGGGGTCGAGCACCTTTTCGGCGGGCTGCATCAGGGGCCGCCAGTCCACGGCGCAGCTGCTCCCCTTCGGTATCCAGTAGGGGTCGTCACCCGTCCCGTCGCCGTCCCGGTCACGGCCGCGATAGTCGTCGTAGTAGTTGCCGACGGTGGCGTTCCAGAAGTTGTGGCTGGCGTTGTCGTAGCCGGAGATGAGGTTGCGCTTGAAGTTGTTTTTGTAGACGAGGTTGTTCTCGTTCTTGTCCAGCCGGATGCCGTTGCTGTTCTCGGATATTTCGTTGCAGAATATCAGGTTGAACCGGCAGCCTCTCGTCAGGTCCAGACCGTTGAGGTTCTCTTCCAGGACGTTTCCCGCCACCAGGTTGTAGGTGCTGTTCTCCTGGATGCTGATCCCGATCCCCAGGAGGAAAAACTCGCCTCCACCGCTCTTTCTGGCCTTGTTATCCACGATCGAGTTGTTGGACCCAGAGGATACGACCATGCCGTAGTAGACGTTCCGATCCGCGTTGTTCTCTCGAATGTCGCAGAATGTGGAGTTCCAGAGGAAGAGGCCCTGCCAGTTCTCGACGAACTCGTTCTCCGCGACGACGCAAGTTGAGGACTCTTTCAGCATCATCCCCACGCCGGAGTTGCCGGTCGCCTCGTTCTTCTCGATGGAGATTCCATCGCAGCCTTCGAGGCGGGCTCCGTATTTCTCGCATTCCTGGAAGGTGCACCCCTCAATTTTGCCGCCGTCACACTCCTGAAGCAAAAGGCCGCTGTCGCATCTCGCGAAAGACGAGTTTCTTATTGTGAAGTTTCTGGCATCTTTGACCAGGATTCCGGCCTCCGATCCCACCACCTCCACGTCCTCGATGACGACGTCGTCGCCGTCCACCAGGATTCCCGAGTTGGGCTGGTTGAGGGTGTAATAGGGCTTTCGGCTCGACTGGTCCATGAAGTAATTGAACTTGTCATCCTGATTTCTCGGAACCCCCGCCACCTCGAAGCCGATGAGCCTGACCCCGTCGGCCCTGACGGAGATCGCCGGATCTTGGGTCCGGGCCCGAGCCGAAGGAGAGCCGACCCCCTGGATGGTGAGGGTCTTGTCGACGGTGAAGGGTTCGTAATCGCCTGCTGGGACCATCACAGTGTCCCCTGGCAGCGCCCTGGCGATGGCCGCCTGGACGTCGCCGGAGGCGACGATTGCGTCGCAGGAGGCCGTCCCCGCCAGGGACAGGATCAATATAAAAAGAGATATCAGAGCCCAGGCTGGGGTCGACCCGATTCTTTTGGCCTGGGCTTTGCGCAACGATTCTTTTTCAGTGTCTGAAGTGGCGCATGCCCGTGAAGACCATGGCCATCCCGTGTTCGTTTGCAGCTTCGATCACCTCAGCGTCCCTGATGGAGCCGCCTGGATGGACGACGGCAGTGGCCCCGGCCTCGAAGGTTCGGTCGAGGCCGTCCCGGAAGGGGAAGAAAGAGTCTGTGGCGGCCACGGTGCCTTTCGTGTCCAGGCCGTGCTCCTCGGCCTTCTCAGCCCCGAACCGGGCCGAGTCCACCCTGCTCACCTGGCCCGAGCCGATCCCGACGATCTGGTTTGCGGTGGCGTAGACGAGGGCGTTGGACTTGACGTACTTGGTCACCTTCCAGGCGAACCGCAGGGCCATCGTCTCGGAAGGGGTGGGCCCTCTTTCGGTCACCACCTTCCACTCCTTTATGTCTCCGGTGTCGTAGTCCTGGACCAGGAGGCCGCCGAAGACGCTCTTCGATTGGCGCCCCTCGTAAAGCCGGTCACGCCCCACCAGAAGCTCGCTTACGTCCAGTATGCGCCGGTTTGCCTTCTCTCGGAGGATCTCGAGCGCCTCGGGATCGTAGCCCGGTGCCAGCAATACTTCGATGAAGTGGTCGCGCATCACCTCTGCGAGTTCTGCGTCCACGGGCTCTGAAAAGCCGATGACTCCGCCAAAGGCGCTCTTGGGGTCTGTGGCCAGAGCTCTCCTGTAGGCCTCGGCTTTGTTCTGGCCGTAGGCCGCGCCGCAGGGGTTGGCGTGCTTCACGATCACCGCCAGAGTCCTATCTTCTCTCGCGCCGTCGTACTCCATCAGATCGATCAGCATCTCGAGGGCGGTCTCGGCGTCGACGACGTTGTTGTAGGACATCTCCTTTCCGCAGAGCTTGGGGGCCCGATGGAGGCCGAGCCCACCGGGCTTCTGGTATAAAGAGGCCTTCTGGTGCCAGTTCTCTCCGTACCTGAGGTCCTGCACCTTCTCGTAGGTCTGGACGAAGTAGCGAGGGCTCTCCCCCTGGAGCGCCGAAAGCTTCTCCGCCTCCCTCGATATGCACCAATATATCGCCTCGGAGGCGAGCTCTCTTCTCGTCTCCTCGGAGAGGGAGCCATCCGCCGTCATCTCCTCGGTGACCCTCCCGAGCCGATCCGAACCTATCAGGACTGTGCAGCCGTTCTTCGCAGCTTCCCTGACGATCACTGATCCGAACGGTTTGGAGTCGAAGTTTTGATTGCACAGGATGAGGCGGTCAGGTCCACCCCACCTGCCGCCCTCAGTGGTGGCGACCTCGCTCAGGATCTCGGAGGCGTTTGATCTGAGGATCTCAAGCCCCCTCTGCTCCAGGTCGCGAAGAAAATCGTTCACCTCTGAAGACTCATCAGCCAGGACGACAACTTGCCTAATCTGCATGAAAACCTTAACCGTCATGGTTTTCAGGTTATTTTAACATTGCCCCTCTATTGCGATTTTGAGGAAACTCAGCGAGAATTTGACCTTACAATTCCGGATTTAAATTACGTTTGGTGAACTGAGAATAACACCCTGATGGCTGTAGCAAACCTTTAAGTCGTCCCGGCAGCGCTTTTCTTTTTATGAACGGCCCCGACCAGATCCGGGAAGCGATCAACCCCCACCCTCGGGGGGTTCTCATCAGGTTCGAGGTGGCACCGGGGTCGAGCAGGCTTCTGGTTCCCTCGGGCTTCAACCCCTGGAGAAAGTCCCTTGAGGCGAAGCTCACCGAGAGGCCGACGAAAGGCAAGGCGAACCTCCAGCTCGAAAGGGCTCTCGCCGACCTCTTCGGGATATCCGCTGACAGGGTCCAGGTGATGGCTGGCCAGAAGAGCTCCCGAAAGGTCGTCCTGGTTTTGGGCATCGATGCGGACGAGGCCGAGAAGCAGCTTTCGAGAGAGGAAAGCCTGATCCCATGAGCAGAAGACGTGGGGGCGGTCGGAAAGGCCGCGACCCGAGGACCAGAAAGCCGAGCTTCGACCCCGAGTCTCTGGAGGAGCTTATCGCATCCCTAATCGAGGCCTCGGCGGAGGGGGCGGCGATAATCGTGGAGGGTATCCGTGATGAGTGTTCCCTCAGAGACCTGGGGGTCAAAGGGCCGATCGTCAGGGCGGCCCGGAGGCCCGCGTTGGAGGTGGCCGAGGAGGCGGCCAGGGACTTCAAAGAGATCGTGATCCTCACCGACTGGGACCGGGCCGGAGAGGAGCTGGCAAAAAAGATGGAGCTGCACCTCCAGGGCACGGTGGCGAGGGTCGACCTCGAGACGAGGGAGCGGCTGAAGCGGATGGTCCGCCGGGAGATAAAAGACGTCGAGAGCCTCAGCAGGTTCGTGGAGCGGGTGAGGGCCGAGAGATGTCCAAAAGAGTTGCCATAACCGGTGCCCCAGGCGTGGGAAAGTCGACGCTTGTCAGAAAAGCGCTCGACAGGCTGAACTGCCGGGCGGGCGGCGTCCTGGCCCGGGAGGTCCGACAAGAGGGAAAGAGGGTCGGCTTCGAGATTCTGGACTTGACGACCGGCGATGTCGGAACCCTCGCCTCCATCGAGGGCGAGGGGCCGAGGCTCGGAAGGTACAGGGTCAACCTCCGGGACCTGGAGAAGATCGGGGCCAGGGCGGTCGAGAGGGCTGCAGAGGAGGCCGACCTGGTGGTGATCGACGAGATCGGGCCGATGGAGCTATTCTCCGAGAGCTTCGCAAAGGCTGTAGAGACGGCCCTCGAATCCGATAGACCGATGCTCGTCGTCGTCCACGCGAAGTCACAGCACCCTCTCGCGAAGAGGATTCGAGAGGAGTTTCGATTGATCGTTGTCACTGAGAAAAATAGGGACGACCTCGCCGAGGAGATCGTCTCTGAACTCGCCTCTCTGATCTAAAGTTATTTTTATCGACTCAGGAGCCTCCGTGGATTTCCTCGAGCTTTGTGATCTTCTTGATCTCTTCTTTGAGAGCCGGCGGTAGGCCCTTGATCTCGACGTCGAGGAAGCCCCTGACGATGACGCTGGTGGCCTCGTCGGTGGACAGTCCCCTGGCCATCAGGTACTCCAGCTCCTCCTGAGATATCTTGCCGACGGCCGCCTCGTGGGACATGTCCAGACCCCCGCACCAGCCGTCCAGCTCCGGTATGGAGTAGATCCTCCCCTTCTCGGTGAGGATCAGGCCGACGCACTCCACGTGAGCCCTGATATCGGGGACATTACCCACCATCCGGCCCCGGTTTATTATCTCGCCGCCGGTGGAAACGACTCTTGCTATCGATTCGGCGCTGGTGTGGGGGGCCGCGAGAATCGTCTGGTTTCCGATGTCGATATTGCCCCTGCGGGCGTACATGATGGTGTTGAAGCTGGCGACAGCCCCCTCGCCGACGAGGTTGGCGGTGGGGAAGGCCTGCAGGCTCTTGACGGGGGTGAGGGTGATGTAGTTCTCGGAGATCGATCCGCCCGCTTCGACGCGGCTTGCGCCCCTCGGTCTCACCTCCACATCCTCGCCCCAGTTGTGGACCATGGTGAATGTGACGTGAGCTCCCTTCTTGACGTAGACCTCGGAGACGCCGAGGTGAAGGCCTCTGCCTGCATGGGACGGTGTGGTGCACCCAGTGATTATGTGAAGGTCAGACCCCTCCTCGGCGATGACGACGTTGTGGACCCTCTGGCGCTTGTTGTGGCCGCCCATGTAAAGGCACGTCTTGAGGGGAAAGACGGTCTTGGTGCCGGGCTTTGCCCGGACGAAGTAGCCTGCCGGCGGGTGCATCCCGACGTCGGCGGTGAACTTGTCGGCGTCGATCGGAACGAGCTTCCAGAAGTAGTCTTCGAGGTAGCTGTGCTCTTTGAGGGCGGCGGCGATGTCCATCACCTCGATCCCTTCGATGGCGGATTCCTTGTGAACCGGCGACTGGTCCACCTGGAAGTAGTCGCCCGCCGACTCGCCCGAGAGGCTCACTCCGGCGTTGAGGGCTGCGGTCTGGACGTCCTCTGGAAGCATCTCCAGAGCTTCGATCTCGCCGAAATCCTCGGACTCCGATTCGTAGCTCTCGATATCGATATCCGTCCCCAGCGCGGCTTTCTTATCCAGCGCCTTCTTCGCCTTTTCCTCTAGACGGGACATAGACATGCAGCACACCCCTCGTATCCTTCTGCCTTTATTTGTTCCAGGATCTCTCTCGGGCTTCCCGAGCAGACGATCGTCCCCTCAATCATCACGTGGGCCTTGTCCGTCGACATGTAGTCCAGGATGTGGCCGAAGTGAGTGATGATCACCCCGGACTTCGTCCTCGCGCTCGGCTTGAGGTCCTTCTGGGCAAGGGTGTTTATCGCCCGCCCTATGACCTTGATGTTCTCCAGGTCCACCCCGGAGTCGGGCTCGTCGAGCATCACGAAGTCCGGCTCCTGGGCGAGGAGCTGGACCATCTCGGACCTCTTCACCTCGCCGCCGGAGAAGCCCTTGTTCACCTCCCGGTCGGCGAAATCCTCGAAGTCGAGGTCTGCCAGGATCTTTTCCGCGTTCGCCTGGGGGTTGCAGAGCCGGATCATGTCCAACACCCTCAGCCCTCTTATGGTGGGCGGGTGCTGGAAGGCGATCCCGATGCCGAGCTTCGCCCGCTCGTGCATTGGCATGTTGGTTATGTCCACACCCTTGAACTTGATCGTACCCCTGTCCACCACGTACCTGGGGATTCCCGCTATGGTGCTGAGCAGCGTGGTCTTGCCGCAGCCGTTCGGCCCGAAGAGGGCGTGGGTCTCGCCATCCCCCACGCTCATGTTAACCCCTTTCAGGACCTGTTTTTCCCCTATGCTCACCCAGAGATCTTCAATCTGTAACGTCGGATTGCCTCCTCGCGCCATTATTTCTTGATATGAACTGTCCGGATTCTCGTCAGCTCCCATGGTGGTCGTCACTAATAACGTCTTCCCTTTGGACTCAAGACTTCTGAGCAGAAATTCTGCCATTCATAACAAAAACATTATTTATGACATTCATCCTGTTAATAATCAACCTTTCTTAGAGGAAAATCTTACACAGTAGTTTCCATTTGAAAAGCTCTTTTTAGATGGTGTTGGCCTTAGTTGGCGTTTTGCTGACCGGATCTGTTCTGGCCATGAACGATGTCGTCGAGGATGACGAATTCGCTGAGACGACCTCAATCTTTTGCGAATCTGAAAACGTCTCCCACAATTACGATGGAGGTTTAAAGGATCGCCAGCCTATGGTCCCTCCGTCTCTGGAAGGGCAATATGTAGCCGATTTGATCGTAAACAAGACCGCATCTAAAAAATCGGCTGTCCAAGGGGGTGAGATCGAGTACATTATCAATATCTGCAACATTGGCGACGTCGCTTTGCACAACATCAAGATGAGAGATGTCTTCGGAGTGGCGTTCATCCACGTGAAAGAGCGAAACTGTACCTCCATTTTTTTTGGACTATATGGCGGAACGATTTATCCCTTACAAGACAAAAAACTTAATCTATCATTGACTTCGTACTTTGATGAGAATCTGACGCGGAGGGATACGTTGTACTATCATAATCATCGCGGCCGGGCTTTCTCGCTCAACCTCATAGCTGTGATCATAATATTGGCGGGATCGGCCCATGGTGCCATCAGAGTCGTTCCATCACCCAGTTATCCGACCATCCAAGCGGCGATCAACGACGCCGATCCGGGCGACACCATACAGGTGAATAGCGGAACTTACGACGAAGAGGTCATCGTCAACGAGACACTCATCCTCGTGGGGTCCGGGCTTCCCGTCATCAACTCCAGCT
>JBFESM010000069.1:0-8598 GCA_041548445.1 Methanothrix sp.
AACCCACGAACCTCTGCAGGACAGGGTCCTAAGCCCTGCGCCTTTGACCACTTGGCAACCCCCGCTTCAGAATATCATTTTAAGACCATCAGATCATCGGACCATCAGCTTCTCCAGCACCGCCTTGACCGAATGGAGCCGGTTCTCGCTCTGGTCGAGGATGGCGGAATTTGGCCCGTCCATCACGTCGTCGGTGATCTCCTGGCCCCGGTGGGCCGGAAGGCAGTGCATGACGATCACGTCATCGCTTGCGTGACGAAGGAGATCTGCGTTCACCTGGTAGCGTCCGAAGGCCGCAAGCCTACTCTCCGTCTCGGCCTCGTCGCCCATCGAGACCCAGGTGTCGGTCTCGACGACGTCTGCGCCACGGGCGGCCTTGACGGGGTCTGTGACGACGATGGTCCCGCCACCAAGACTATCAGCCTGATCTAATATTTTACGGTCTGGCCCATATCCCGGAGGAGAGGCGACCCTCATCTCCATCCCCATCAGGGCCGCGGCCAGGATCGTCGAGTTGCAGACGTTGTTTCCGTCCCCGACCCATGCCACCTTCAGCCCTTCGAGACGGCCGAACCTCTCCCTCATCGTCATCAGGTCCGCCAGTATTTGGCAGGGGTGCTCGAAATCCGATAAGGTGTTGATGACAGGGACCGTGGCGTGTCGGGCCAGCTCCTCGACGGTAGAGTGGTCATAGACCCGAGCCGCGATCCCGTGGACGAACCGCGAGAGGACGCGGGCGGTGTCGGCAATCGTCTCGCCGCGACCGAGCTGGATTTCCTTGCTGCTCAGATAAAGGGCGTGCCCCCCAAGGTCTGTCATCGCCACCTCAAGAGAGACCCTCGTCCTGGTGGAGGGCTTCTCGAAGATGGTGGCCAAGCTCTTTCCCGCCAAAATCGATCGGGTGGCCGGATCGTCCCTTAGAGCCTTCAGCTCGTCGGCCCGGTCCAGAATCGCCAGGATCTCCTCGGAGGAGAGGTCGGCTATGGATATCAGGTTCAGGTTCATCTCGGCACTTCCAGCGGTTAAGGCGCCCTGATCCTCTCTGCGATCTCCTCGATCGACGTTACAGCGCCCTCGGCGGGAGAGACGTTTGCCTTGAAACTCTTTAGCTCCAAAAGGCCGCCCTCGCTCACATCGCCGGATAGGAGCTGGGCCGACCAGGGACTGCTCGGCATGAAGGCGATGCCGGGATGGGGGTCTTCCGAGAGCTTTGCCGCCACCACGACATTCCCAGAACCGGTCTCCAGGAGAACGGGTTTTCCGTCCTCGACTCCCAGCCCCTTTGCATCGCTCCCGTCCAAATCGAGGAGAGCGGACTGGTCCCGGTACCCGTCGCTGTACATCCCGAGCCCCTCTTCCACCTCCTGGAATATGCCCCTGTAGGTGACCACCGTCACCTCTGCTTTTCCCCCCATCTAGACCGCCTCCATTATCCTTTCGACGACATCAACGTCGGCCAGATAGTCCGATTTGACCACAGCATCGAAATCCACCTTCACCCCGTCTGTCCGAAGGGCGGAGCCTCCGACCTCAAGACCGGCCACGGCGATCGGGATCTTCACCTTTGCGGCGTCGGTGGTAAGGGTCCTGTGAGAGTTCACCGCCACCATCGGGACCTTTGAGAGCTTTCTCGCAAGCGATGCAGGAAGAACGGCCGCGGGGTCTGAGCCCACCACCATGACGGCGTCGCAGACGTCCAAATACTTCGCGATCCCAAACTCGGGGCCGTGATCGACACCATCGCCGAAAGAGATGGAGTTGACGTGACCTGTCTCGTCGAAGAGGGTCTGGTTGAACCCCCTGGAGTTGTAGTCGCCAAGGGTCGGAATCACTGAAAAGCGGCTGAGCTCGTTCAGCTTTCCGACCAGGGACAAAAAGGCGTCGAGATCGCCACCCATGGAATGGGCGAGGCCAAGGCCTGTGAAGATCACCCCGAACTTCGCCTTTCGAAGCTTCGTTCCCAGGTTCAGCATCTTCTTTTTGTCCTCGACCTTGGGGATCTTGCCGCCCAGGGTTGCCATCAGCGCCTCCATGAAGTCGGCGTCTCCTCCCGGCGGGATCTTGAAGAAGCCGTCGGCTGCAATATCGGCCGTCGGCGATTTTCGGACGTCGATCACTATCGCCTCCCGATCCTCCTCGTACCCCCTCTGCCTCTTCTCGCCCCGGGGAAAATAGGAGAACCGAGAGAGGTGGCGGGGATGGCTGCTGGAGGGATCATCTCCCCAAAAGATCGAGACGTCGGCGAAGTTCCTTACGTCGTCGAATGTGCAAGTGGGAAGCTCTCCAGCGAGGATTTTTTCCGTTATGAGCCCCTGGGAGTAGGACGAAGGATCGTCGATGACGCAGCCGAGCTTCTTTGCGAGCTCGACCCCCACCTTCTGGGCCGCAAGGGTCGAGTTCCCCCAGCCGAAGAGGAGGAGTTTTTCCGCCCCTTTCAGGACCTCTGCGGCCTTCGAAACGGCGTCATCGATGCCCACCTCGGTCCCATCGGCAGCAGGGGCAAGTCTGTCGACGCAAAGGGAATCGTAGTGGCCACGACCCTTTCTGCAGAGGTTCAAGGTCTTATTGATCTTTCCCCCCTCAAAATCCACCTCGATATCGTCACAGAGCAGAGAACAACCAGTACAAAAAGCCATTAATATCACCTAGATGAACTCGATCGCCTTGCTTGGACAGGTCACGATACAGGCGTTACAGAGGACCTTCTCGGGTCCAAACCGCCTGCACTGATCCACGTTAACGCACTTTACCACGCCGTCTTCCACCATCAGAATCGCTTTGCCGCTTATGGGCCCGCGGCCGATGGCCGTGCCCTTGGGATCGTTTGCCACGTTCACGGGGCAGGCGACGACGCAGTTTCCACACCCGTAGCACTTCTCGGTGTGAATTACCATCCCGGTCTCGGTGGCGTCGGCGCTCAAGATGGGGGCCAGAAGCTCTCTGAGCCCTGCAAGCTTCTTCTCGTACTTTGGCTCCTCTACGAGCGGCGTGCAATCCTCGATCGTCTTCTCCCGGCCGAGCAGCCCGACGGCGAAGGCCATGCAGGTGGGAAGGCCGCACTTCTTGCAGTTCGTCTTGGGCAGAAGCTGATAAATTTCCATGACGCTGACCATTCTATGGCACCTCGTTGAGCAGGATCAGACAACATTGAGACGGTCAATCGTATTAAGAATGTTGGCATGGAGAAGGGGTCGAAACTTGCGTAAACCTTTTCTCGGCCGTGGACGTAAAGTCGCTGATGCCCTTCAGCAACCCTCTGGCCCTGCTGGGACTTTTGAGCGCGATCCCCCTGATCATCCTCTACATGATCCGGCCCAAGCCTAAAGACCTGCCCTTTCCGTCGACGGCCTTCATAAGAGAGGGGGAGGCGAAGCCCACCGCGGCCCTCAACCGCCTGATCACCGATCCCCTCTTCTGGATTCAGCTTCTGGTGATCTTATTTCTGGTCTTGGCCGCTGCAGGCCCCTTCACGGAGGCGAGGGGAACTCAAGGAGCGCATCTGATGGTGGTGATCGACCTATCCGCCAGCATGGAGGCAAGCTTCAGTGACGCAGAGGAGATCGTCCTTCAGTACGCCTCCGGCCAGGATCGGATCAGCATAGTTCTCGCGGAGAATATACCCATCGTCGCCCTCCGGGAGGGGAACGGCGAGCAGGCGAGAACTGTCCTTGAATCCCTCTCCCCTAGGGCGGTCTCAGCAGACCTCTCGGCGGGGATGATGATGGCAAAAAGCCTCCTTGGAGCCGAGGGTGGCTCGATCCTGGTGGTATCTGACTTTGTCAGCTGGACCGGCGACGACCCCGAGGTGACCAGAAGGCTGATCGAGAGCGAGGGAACTCAGGCGGTCTTCGTCGACTCCGGTGGAGAGGGCGATAACGTGGGAATCGTCGGCGGCTGGATCGTGGACATCGGCGGTGCCCTGAACTATTCCTGCCTCATAAGAAACTACGGCAGGACCAGGACCGTCCCCATAAAGATCGAGGGGCCCGGGGGCACCTCCACCAGCACTCGAACCATAGATTCGGGGGGCGACAGCTACCTCACCTTCGACGCCTTCCCCGGCGTCAACTCCGTGACCCTCGATGTCGAGGACGCCATATCCTCCGACAACAGGGCCTACGTCTACACCCCGGAACTGAGGCCTAGGAGGGTTCTGTACCTGGGCGACGACGGGCCGGTCCTCGCAGCCCTCAGGTCGATCTCCACCGTCGCCATCAGCAGGTCCGGCGATTACGGCAGGTTCGACCTGGTGGTGATAGAGAACGCGACGGCCGACGGCGAACTGAATCGATACGTCTACGGTGGCGGCAAGGCGGTCTACGTCGCAGCAAACGCGTCTTTCAGCCCAGAGTACCTGCCCGTCAGGATCGCGGGCATTGTCAACGACTCCGCGCCCCTCTGGACGAGAAACCCGGTCTTCGCAGAGGACGTTCACTTCGACGAGGTCGAGGTCTTCAGCTACCTTCAGGCCTCAGCCCGCCAGGGGTCCGTGACGATCGCCGAGGCGAACGGCGTTCCCGTGATATCCTACTGGAGGCTCGGCAGCGGCACCGTCGTCTACCTGGGCCTCTCCTCCGAGAGGTCCGACTTCTACCAGAGGCCAGAGTACCCGATTTTCTGGTACGAGATGATCAACTGGCTCACAAACGTCCCCGACGCCTCCGAGTCGAACCGCAGGACCGGCGAGATCGTGAGGCTCGGGGAGACGACGCTGGTGGATGCTGCCGGTGAGAGGATCTCAACCGACGTCCTCCTCCTGGACAGGGTCGGAATCTACAGGTTCCAGGGCCGAACTCTCGCCGCCAACATGTACGATCCGATCGAGTCCAACCTCCAGAACGGAAATGCCCTCAACATGGGGACGTTCACCTCCGGCGAGACGACCGAGAAACTTATCGAAAAAGACCTCTCCTCCTGGCTGGTGCTCATCGCCGCGGCGCTGATCATCCTTGAGCTTGCGATCCTCAGAAGGAGGCGAGAGAGTTGATGGAGGGTCTCTTCTTCTCCGAACCCCGCCTCCTGGTGCTCATCCCCCTGATATTGATCGCGGGGGTGGTGAGCCTGCGGTGGAACAAGAACAGGCTCCTCGTTTTGAGCAGAACTGCCATATTTTGCCTTCTGGTGGTGGCCCTTGCCAACCCCTACGTCACGGTGACCGAGACGACCCAGACGAAACGACCCCTCATAACCGTAGTCTCAGACCTCACAGCCTCGACGGAGATATTCGATCGGAACGTGGCCGAGAGGGTTCAGGCGGACCTTCCCGATTCCCAGATCAGAACCTTTTCGGGGACGGCTACGCCTTTAGGCGACAAAATCCTTCAGTACGCCCAGCAGGGTGGGGCGCTCCTTTTGGTCACCGACGGCTACAGTAATAAGGGCCGGAGCCTGGAGGAGGCCCTAGCCCTGGCGAGATCCGCCAACTCCACCGTCTTCGCCCTGGAGATGGAGCCGGTGGAAGAGGACTACAGCGTCGAGATCTCCGGCACGAACACCGCCGTTCTTGGAGGAGACTACCCCTTCACCGTCATCGTGAGAAGCGCCACTGGTGAGTTTGAGGGCCTGCTCACCGTCAGGGCCGACAATTCTGTAATTTACCAGGACAGGGTCTCGGGGGAGGGAAGGTCCACATCCATAAAGATATCCCAACGCTTCTCGTCGACGGGAAACCACCTCATCGAGGCGACCATAAACTTCCCGCAAGACGCCCAGAGGGAGAACGACCGGTACCAAAAGTCGGTCTACGTCGTCCCCAAACCTGACGTCCTTCTGGTGGCCGATGAGGAGTCGCCCCTCTCGAAGGTACTATCCGAGCAGTACAAGCTCGCCACCACATCCTCGTTCAGAGCCGACCAGCTCGGGTCTGGGGGCAAACGGTACAAGGCCGTGGTCCTGGACAACCAGAAGTACGGTCCGGAGCTTGCAAGCCTGAAGGAGTATGTCCGGAACGGCGGCGGCCTCGTGGTGGTGGGAGGCGAAGCGTCTTTCGACTTTGGCAACTACAGGAACTCGAGCCTCGAAGAGATCCTGCCGGTGAAGTCGGTTCCCAGCATCTTCGAGGGCGGAAAGACGACGGTCATCATCATGGACATCTCCGGAAGCACTCGACGGGAGATGTCGATCGGGGGCGCCACCTTCCTCGACTACGAGAAGTCCCTCGCCATAGAGGTTCTCAAGTCGCCCGAGTTCAGGGACGACCGGGTGGCCCTGGTCGTCTTCGGGACCGAGGCCTTCATCGTCTTCACCCCGACCCCCATCGCCGGAAAGCAGATCATGATTCAAGACCGGATATCCAGCCTCTCGCCCCAGCCCGGAGCCCAGGAAGAAACCCAGCTCAACACGGGCCTTGCCCTCGCCTGGGAGATCCTCAACACCAGTGGCGGAGAGGGCGAGGTGATCGTCATCTCCGACGGCAGGGTGAAGGAGTACCCCGAGGTCTTCGAGGATTCGGTGAGGATGATCCAGGATATGGAGGCTACGGTCCATCTGGTGGAGGTCAAGTCCTTCGAGGATGCTCCCGGAGGGTTCAGGGATCTGGCCGCCAGGTCCGGAGCCGAGTACCATTCTGCCGTCTATCCCGGCTCTGTGACCATAAGGGCCGAAAAGAGACCAGAAGATGAAGAGCTGCCGGAAGAAGAGGATATCCCGGCCGGCGGGTACGCCCTGATGATTGCAAACCCGAACCACTACATAACCTCAGATCTAAGCCTAGCCGCCAACGCCACCGGATTCAACGATGTCACCCCCAAGTCTGGGGGGCAGAGGCTGGTGTTGATGCTCGACGGAAAGCCGATCCTCACCACATGGAGGTACGGCCTTGGGAGGGTTTGTGCCTTCACATCCGACGACGGCGCCGCCTGGGCCCCGGAGGTCTATTCGGCCAAAAACTCTATGCTCGTTTCCAGGACCGTGAACTGGGCGATCGGCGACCCAAGGCCTGAGTCCGGGAGGATCGACGCCGAGGACGGATGGCTGGGGACCCCTCTCGATATCACCATAACGAGCCCGAACCCTCCGAAGATCGGGTCTGGACAGGTGGAGAAGGTGGGCGAGAACCGATACAGTGCGGTTCTCACGCCCGAAAGGCAGGGGATATACACCGTAGGCGATTACGGGATCGCCGTCAACTACCCCCTGGAGTTCAGGTACGTTGGGTTCAACCCTGACTTCTCCAGGTTGATAATGTCGAGCGGCGGTAAGGTCTTCTCCGAGGCGGAAGTTGCGGGAAGCCTCGTCGAGGAGGCGAGAAAGAGAAGCGAGATCACGACCCAGCAGAGGGTCAGCCGCCGCTGGTCCCTCCTCTTTGCGGCGCTGGCCATCTTCCTTTCAGAGGTGATTGCGAGGAGGTTGAGAGAGGTGAAGAGGTGACTTGTGATTTGGGCCGAGATCGCGGAAGAGGGCAGATCGGCCGGGCCTTTTCGCCGACCCCGAAAGCCGGAACGCTCAGGCGACCGAAAAGTCGACCTTCGATCGCCTCAGGAGCGACCTTTTGAGGGCTATCTCTTTTTAGACGCAGCGAGTTCAAGGTCGATCTGTATCGCCGTTTTTTGCGGGCGCGCCGGGGGCTACCAATAGCTATTTACCTTATTGATGCCAAGTCAGCTGGAAGACGGGCTCATTTGCAAGTATCAAAAGTGATGGCGAGGAATGAGTTCATATATTCTGTGGAGGTAACTACCAGAAGATGAGTTCCGAGATGTGCCCAGTATGTGGCCTTCCCAAAGACCTTTGCATATGCCAAGAGGTAGCCAAGGAGCAGCAGAGGATCACGGTGAAGATCAACCGGCGAAGATACGGGAAAGAGGTTACAGTGATTCAGGGAATAGATCCTCACGAAATAGATCTCAACGAACTATCTACATATCTCAAATCGGAGCTTGCCTGCGGTGGGACCGTTAAGGGCTACGGCGTCATCGAGCTGCAAGGCAATCATACCGGGCGTATAAAGAAGATCTTGGTTAAGAAGGGCTTCGGGGAAAATCAGATCAAGATAAGTTCCTGAATAAACTCTCTTATCCTTTCCGCCCTTCTCGGGGCCATCTATGGGTGCCTTGAGCTTTGCGGTGGGGGTAGGCCTGCTGGGCGCCGCGCGCCTTGCAAGCAAGCATTTTTCGGTGCTGAGTCTCTGAAAGGATGTGTTCAAGACCCAGGTCTTCATCGGTCTTCCGCAGAGGTATAAATCCGCCATGCAATAACACTTTTTTTGGGACTTGATCTTTTGGTTCTTCTCCCTATCATAATAAGGTGTGATCTCGTAAAAACATTCATGGTAATTTATCACTTTGATTCTATTTAATGGGTTTCATGTGGTCATTTAGGCACTTAGTATATTGATAGTGATACATCTCATGAAGATTTAGATTCAGGGCAATCATGAAGTTGTTACGGTCGAGCCACAGGATTTGCGATCCCTTAAATTTACCCACATAAAACAGCGAGGAGCCTTTATTACTTCGGGAGCGCGGAGGGTCACGAATACCCCGTCCTTTAGGGCGGGGATGAAGTGAACCCTCGCCCGTTTTTCGTGCTCCTTTGAATCGATAAAACATTGATGACTGTTCAGAGGAAACCGAAAGCAAAGTTTCAATCGTGCAAATC
>JBFESM010000070.1:0-8359 GCA_041548445.1 Methanothrix sp.
CGGTCGTTATCATCACCACGGCCGGCCTTCCGAGATAGCTCACCCGATTTTCGACGGTGATCTCGCCTGCGGCAGAGGCGACGGTGATGATCAAAACAGCAAAGAAGAGCGAATAAATGATCTTCAACGGGATACCGATTCCTTTGGACGCCATAATCGACCCTCAGATCCCATCGGGGCTCCAAGGTCTTTAATTTTTCCGGCCGAAGACCTATGGGCGGCGATATGAACTAAGCATCAACCTAAAAATCTATCTGAAAAGGCAAGCAGGCGTCTAAACCGGCTCCAAAAACGCCTTCTGGTTGGAGATGTTGACCTCGACGATCCGGCCGGAGGCTTCTTTCGTCCTGCCCAGGATGTCCTCCATCTGGACCTTGTCTCCTTTGGTGACGAGGACGACCACGCCCTCCATCAGGATCTCGCTCTCACCCTTCATGTAAACGGAAAGCTCGCACATATTAATCCCCTCGAAAAATCCCGGTTATTTAGAAAATGTAAGTAGCAGGCGGACCCGGTGGGATTCGAACCCACGACCCCCGGGTTAGAAGCCCGGTGCTATATCCTGGCTAAGCCACGGGCCCGCTACATGACCGAAATCGAATTTCAGGCCGCCTCTGGAACCTTCTGTCCCAGGGACTGCTGAAGCTGCTCTTGGAGCTGACCGAACCGCTTCTGAATCCGCTCTTCCTGAGTTGAGAGGGTCTTCAGCCGCAGGTCCAAGACTTCCTTCTTGTCCTTGAACTCTTCGATCAGCTTGGCCCGATCGGCCTTGAAGAGTACCTCGCCGACGCTCTTATAAATAACCGCTCCCTCGGGGCTCGCCTCCAGCTCCTTGACTGCGGATTCGGTCTCTCTGATGACCATCTCTATCTGGCTTTTCTGGCTCAGCAGCGCTTGAGCCTGCTGCTGGAGCTGCTGGAGCTGTGCTATCTGGTTTTGTACCTGGGGTGGCAATTCGCCGCTCATACCAACACCATTTCCATTGCTATCTTGACCAATCTGATCCACGTGTTCAGGGCGGCCCGCAGGGAGACCACATCCTCGCTCTCGACCGATAGAAGGATCCCTCCCTCGCAGGTCTCGAGCTGGATCTCGCTCCTCTGAACCTGATCCAGGGCCTCGGGGGCTAGGGCCTCGTAGACCCTCTCGGGGTCATCCACCTCGAAGACGAGATCCGCTCTTCCTCTCATATCTTCAGCCTGAGGATCAAGTCTTCGTAGTCGACGAAATCGATCCGATCATCGCCGACCCTGATCACCCTCCCAGCCGCGCTCTCAGGAGCCGAGTCGAGGCCGAAGAACTCCGCCAGATCGTGGGCGGTCTTCCCGGCGCCCACCACGACGGGCCTTTTCATCTTCAGCCTCTTCGATTCGCCTTCGACGGAGAGCGCAAAACGAAGGACCTTCTCCTCGCCACAATGCCTTCGAGCAAGGCCCATGGGATTTCCGTGCCCCTCGACGACCACCATCCAGATCTCGTCCTCGTCGTCGAGGCCGGACTTGCCGCGGGTCATGTAGCCAGCGCCAAGAAAGCTCGCCATGATTCGCGCAAGCCTTCTAGTTCCCGGCGAGGGCCTTCTCGAGGTGGTGAACCGCATCAGACCGCTTTCATCCTCTTGACGGTGGTGGGCCTCTCCTTCATGAGGATCCTATGACCGCAGTAGGGACACCTGATGCCGCTGTACTCGTAGTCAACCTCCACGGTCTTCTTGCATCTGGTGCACCTGTAGGCCACTTTACTCAGCCTCCACGGCCCTCTTGACAGACCGGGCTACGGATTGCCCGACGGAGGTCACGGGTATGTAGGTTCCTCCAGCGAAGGTGTGACCGCACTTGGTGCACCTCCAGATACCGGTTCCCTCCCTCTTCACCTGCATCCGACCGCAGACGGGACAGTCGTACCTCTTCTTGCTCCTCTCCTCGATATCTGCGACCAGCTTTCGGATCTTTCTTCCGTACCTCGGCCCAAACCTTCCAGCGGACCGGGTCTTCCTGCCTTTCTTGAACTTCTTGACCATGATTTATACTTCCAGAAACTTCTCCCGGATCTCCTTAGCCCTCTCACATGCTATATCAACGATGCGGTAGATGTGATCCTGGCTTATAAATCCGGGGCCCCTCTTCTGCATTCCGCAGACCGACCCGTCAGCGGTCGTTATAACCGTGAGCTTCGTGTCCGCCACCGACTCCTCGTCGGTGTCGGGATCGAACATTATGGCATCACCGAACTCGACGGCCGTCGTGGCCACTGGCACGTCCTTCACCGGCAGAGGATAGTCCTCGCCGAGGCCGTACTGCTCGGCCGGAACCTTTGCTGTCATCAAAGCCGCGATCGCCCCAAGGCTCGAAGCGTCCATGAGATTTCCGCAGTCGTCGAGGATGTGAATGTCTATGAATACTATCCAGACATTCTCCCCAGGCGTGATGCAGAGGGACTCAAGGTCGATGGCCCCCGACTCTCGAACGCCTCTATCGACGACCCGGGCGAGCTCGATCCCCACTTCGTTGGGGGGTCCCGGCTCGAAGTTGGGCGAGGCGAGGGGCACAAGCTCAGCGTTGGTTATGATGACACCCTTGTTGGGAGTATCCGAAAAGGGCGCTCCCGGCTGGATCTTTACGCCCACCATCACCTGGGTCTTTCCGAGCTTCACAAGAGCGCTGCCGTCCGCCTTCCTTATCGGTCCCGTCTCGAGAACGATCTCTCGATACTCGTCGAAGGCCCTCCCGTCGGCCCTCTCGCCCTTGAGGACCAGGTGGTAGAGGTAGTCTTTTCGGATCTCAGCCATCACGACGTCGCTCATATCTCTTCCTCCGACAAGGCCACAGACTCGTCACAACTTTCCGGCTCATCCATATGACTGTACCGATCGACCAGAACATTCCTCTGGATCTCGTATATCTGCTGGCATCCGGTCTTGGCCAGCTCAAGGGCGCGCCTGAGCTCCTCTGGAGTCAGCCGCCCGTCCATCTGGAGGAGGGTGATATCTCCATTCGGGGTCATTGCTATCGGAACGTCCGCCTCCCCGAAGTTGTCCTCGAGCTTCATGGGGTCGAGGACGATCTCGCCGTCGACCTTGCCGGCGGCACAGGAGGATATCAGGCTTTTCATCGGGATTCCCGCGTCTGCAAGAGCCACCGAGGCCGCATTTATGCCGGCGGTCCTGGTGCCAGCGTCTGCCTGAAGCACCTCGACGAATATGTCCACCACCGACTTTGGGAAGTATGACGTCAGTATGACTGGCTCCAACGCCTCTCTGCTGACCTTGGAGACCTCGTTGCTCCGCCGGTCGGGGCCGGGCCGCTTTCTCTCCTCCACGGAGAAGGAGGCCATGTTGTACCGGTACCGAACTATCGCCCGGGTGGCCTCCTGGAGATGGCGTGGGTGTACCTCCCTGGGCCCGTAGACGGCCGCCATCACCTTGTTGCCGCCCATCTCCATGTAGCACGAACCGTCGGCTCTCGCGAGCACGCCCACCTCTATCTTGATGGGCCGAAGCTCATCGGGTCGCCTCCCGTCGAGCCTGAATCCATTTTTGAAAAATGATAACTTTTCATCCATGCCGATCAACTTCTGGCCTCTTTCTCCGCTCTCAAGAACTCCAGTATCCTGTCGGTGAGCCCTGCCGTGTGGGCCTCTTTCTCAATGATGAGTATCGTCTTCAGGGCCAGATCCATGTCGTCGTCGTTTCCGTCGACCCAGATCCTGCCGTTCTGCCCCACGAAGATGTCGCAGTTCAGCTCCTTTTTCAGCATGTTTATCATGGAGCCGCCCTTGCCGATCAGTCTAGGAACCCTGGTGGGGCTTATCTCCGCCACCCGTCCTCTCGTCAGGATGCCGAGCCTCCTATCGTTCAATGTGAGCTCGACCTTCATGGTGGAGTCGACGTCCTTGACACGAATCATCACTGAGCTGCCTATCCGCAGATACTTGGACATCTCGTTCATCTCTATCTTTCTCGGCAGCTCGGATATGTGGAGGAGGCCCTCGTAAGGTGAATTTATGTTGACGATCCAGTTTGAAAAAACGATGTCCTGCACGGTGCCTATCACCGTATCTCCCGGAGAGGGCACATACTTTCCGGCGAGCGGTATCACTCGCACTTTATCCTTGTAGCTGCTGGCCATTCCGTAGAGGAGCGAGCAGACTTTCCCGTCCTTTACGTAAGTGCCTTCTCCCGCCTTTTCAGGGTCATCAGAAAGATGGTCACCTGGCACAACCACGTTACGGTCCATACGATCCATTCCAAAATCCTCGATCAAATCGTCATCGTTTCAATAGCTTCGTCTCGGCATCGCCTTTGGAGAGCCGGTTGACCAGGCTGTAAAATTCGTCCTGAAGCCCGGCCGGAAGCCGAACCACACCAACCCACGACCCATCGTTCTGCCACTGCTCTTTCTGCAGCTTTGCGAAAGTGGCGATCTCGCCGTAGGCCTTGGGAGCGTACGCCGGCGGTATCTTCACGGCCACGTCCACCTCTTCGAACCTTATCGGTATTATTGGCCTTATGGCCTTCATGGCGATGTTGACCATCTCTTCGACGGATTTTGTGGGATCGATGTTCACACGCCCCTCTTCCATGGCGCGTTCGATCCTGGCGGGTGGATGGGGTGTTCCTGTCTGGGGGTTGATGGCGTTCATTGCGATGAGGCTGACGACCTGCCTTCTCTTGTTCTCGATGATCCTCTTTCTCTGCTCTGCCGTGAGCTGGATCTCGCCCTTCTTGATTATCTTGGCAGCTATCGCCACAACGTCGGTGGTCTCGAAGGCCTTAGTCAGGTCCTCCTCGGAGCTTCTGTCGCCGCGGCTGGCGTTCTCGAAGACGTCCTCCGCGGCCAAGATCTTCTCGACGTCCACCTCGTCACCCTGACGAAAGGACAGAGCGCCCTCAGGGTCCACCAGAACCTCGAAGATCACGCCGTGAGTCTTGAGCCTGGCCGTCACCGCCTCCTCCAGGGTGACCATCCTCAAGCCTCTCCTTCACCTTCACCTTCACCGCCGATTCCGGCCTTCATCTCTTCCACCCGAGCCGCTACGTCTTCCTCTTCGAGCTTTCGGAATAGCTTCTCGTCGAGCTTGATCACTCCGATCTCGGTGGTGGATGCCTCAAACTTTCCCTCGGCTGCCTTGTAGAGGGCCTCAAGGCCCAGGAGTATAGCCTGATCGCAGTCCATCTCTTCACTGTACTTCTCCTCGAAGATCTCCATCACCGCAGCCCGGCCCGCACCGATCCCTGTGGCCTTGTACTCGAGAAGGGCGCCGGAAGGGTCCGTCTCAAAGAGCCTGACCCGAGTGTCGTCGGCTCCGACTATGAGAAGCGACGTTCCAAAGGGCCTGACACCACCGTACTGGGTGTATGTCTGCTTGAAGTCGCAGATCCTCTTGGCCAGGACCTCGACCCCTATGCTCTCGTCGTAGACGAGCCGGTTTATCTGAGATTCCACCCGAGCCCTGTCGATCAAAACTCTCGCGTCGGCGACGAGGCCCGAGGTTGCAGCGCCTATGTGCTGGTCGATCTGGAAAATCTTCTCTATGGACTCGGGTTCCATCAGCCTGCTGGTTATCCTCTTGTCCACCAGGACCGCCACACCGTCGACCGCCTTTATACCCACGGCGGTGGTGCCTCTCCTAACGGCCTCGCGGGCGTATTCCACCTGAAACAGCCGCCCGTCGGGGCTGAATACCGTTATAGCCCTATCATAACCCATCTGAGGTGCCATCTGCATCAATATCCTCTCCGCATAAATCAAAAGAGGTCAGTCCCACGTATCGTGTGCCTGATCCTTCAGTCATCTTCCGGTCGTCTGGACAGAGGTCGATCTCCCGACCAATAACACGCGCCACAGATCCAGAAACTGGACCTAAATCGACTCTTCTCTTATTTTCGTCGGGCTGTAAGATCGATTGCGGTATATACTTTTCTGTCGCAGCTTTGATGGAACCTGAAATCCCTCTGACCCTTATCGCTGCTCTTGTGCCACCCACCAAGTTCACGGTGGCAAGAAGCGCCCTGCACTCTTCAGTCCTCGTATGGGTGCAGCGGATGAGGCCGAACCTCCCGTCAAAGGTTATCATCCGGAGCCTGTTCTCGGCTGCGCCTAAGTCTCCGAAAAGTGAGGTCTGAGCGGCCCGGATCTCACCGATCAGATCGCCCCTCCTGACCCGACCCTCAGCCTCCAGCTCGAAGGCGATGTACCTTCTCCGATCCCGGAGCACCGGAAGCCAGCTTCTCAAAAGAGTTCCACCCCCACAGACGTCCATCTCCTCCGGTTGAGGTCGAGGATCGATTTCGGGAGGGTGAGAGCCTCAACGGCCCGCTCCCTTTCAAGGCCGAAAAGAGATGCAAGGGCCACGAGATCCCGGGGGGACCGCAGGTCAAGATGAGACTTGGCGCCGGTCGATATCATGAGGTTCAGATCGAACTTTCTGATCAGGTTCAGATCCCTTCTCACCGCCTCCATCCACCTGACCCTGGCTGCGCCCCGGAGCCGTATAATGGGGCCGAGGTCCAGGCCTATGGCCACCTGGTTGTCCCTTGCGGCCTTGGCCGCCGCCACCCCGATGCCGGACCTTCCTTCGTGGGCGTGAGCCAAAAGGTCCACATTGGAATCCTCGCAGGCCGCCCGATTGATCTTCTCATCTCCCCCGTGAACCGCGAGGAAGTCAGACCTATCCCGGAGGGAGGCGGCCTTGGAGTGAAGGGATCTCTGGTCGGTCGCCACGATCTCGAAGCCTATGACGACCTCGATCCCGCCCACCAGCCTTGCAGCATCAAAGCCGAAGGCCCGGCCTGTTGTCGTGTGGTTGGTGATGATGATCCCGGAGTAGCCGAGCTTCTTAGCGGCGAGGGCCATCCTGCTGGGCGAGTCAGAACCGTCCGGGAGGGTGTGGAGGTTGCACTCGTAAAAGTTCATAAAAGGTCCCCGACGACCTTCACCGCCTTCTCTCGCCTGGCAGGATATGACTCCAGATGAGCTGATATTGAGATCGCGTCGCCGGAATCTGTCAGATGAAACTCGCCCTTGTAGGCGGCCTGCTTGTCCAGACGGAAGTGGAGGTTGCACTCGTCGTCCACCCTCTGGTCCGCCTCCCTGCGAAGCCGCGCCATCTCGCCCTCAGGGAGGATCTTCCTGAGACGGTCGAAGAACTTGAGCCCCTCTTTCTTCTTGAGGGTGGAGCTTAAGATCAGGATCTCGTTTCCGTGATGGCCGACGACGCAGGTTTCTGATATCGATTCCGGCGGGGCGAAGAGGGATAGGGCCTCTCTCACCTTTCCATCGTCCTCGGTGGAGGCGACGAAGGCTCGAAAGGTCACCCTGTGAATCAAATCACTTTCCTCTGCTCTCGTTGGCCCTTATGCTGGGACGGACCTTCTCGGCGCCGATCCCCTTCTTTCTAAGGCCACGGCCCCGCTTTCCGGCGCTGGTCTTGCCCCGGTTCGCCCTGCCTTTGTGACTGCCACCCCTGATCCAGGCGAGGTCAGAGTCGGAGGCTATGGCCGGATGTTTCGGGTCCACGAGGATGACCTCGTACCACTTCTGCTTTCCGTCCTGGCCGACCCAGTAGGAGTTTAAAACCTCCATGTTGGGGTGCTTTCGGCCCGCGCGCTCCTCGGCGATCCTCTGGAGGCTCTTACCTGGGGTGATCTTGTGCATTCCCATGTGCTTGGTACGCCTTCCGCGCATGTACCTGGACTTTCTGCGGCCGCCGCGCCTGACCTTCACCCTGACCACGGTTATGCCCTGCTTCGCCTTGTAGCCTAAGGCGCGAGCCCTGTCGAGCCTGGTGGGACGATCGATATTCTGGACGGTCTCCCCCCGCCGCCACTCAACGAGCCTCTCTTGTCGGAGCGTGCCGACGTAGCTCTCGCTGGGGGTCTTCCACGCGTCGCGGATGTATGCATAAAAAGACTTCAATAGCTTCACCTCGGTCCGGTTCGACCACTTTGGGCCACATTCTGGACCTGGGCCCCCTCTCAACTTATAGAAGATAAACCTTTTCCGCTGACCTGGCCCCTGGCTTTGCGTCTTTTCGAACTCAAGAGCCCTCATTCGCACCACCCCACCAGTTCGACTCGGTCGACGCGGGCACGAATAGGCAGGGAGGAGGCCGGGAGGCGAGATCAACTCTTAAACGACCTGAGAGGGGGCGATCATGGAGCGGTACAGCGGAGGAGTACCTGCCGGGCAGGTCTGAGGCCGAATATCTCTACGCTGTCAAGGTGGCTCAAAACTACAGCGGCGAGGAAAACTGTCTTGTGATTCCAGCTGGAAGCGACCCTGCGGGATCGGCCTGGACCAGGTGGCATTCATAGCCTTCAGGGCCTACGTCGAGGAGGAGACGAAGGTCGGACCGTAGTATA
>JBFESM010000071.1:0-8354 GCA_041548445.1 Methanothrix sp.
ACGACGACAACGTCGAGAACGTCGTCCTTCGGGGGGTCATCCCCGACGAGCTGAACAAGATATCGAAGATCGGGATCGACTACATGGTGGAGGGCGACCTCGACTCGATCCAGAACGGAAGAAGGGTCGCCCTGGACCAGGAGCTGGCTGGCGAGCTTGAGGTGAATCTGGGGGATACAGTTCGGGCGAGCTTCCCCGACGCCAGGACCTTGAACCTGGTGGTCTCGGGGATCTTCGATACTGGTGGCTTTTCGACAAACTACGCCTACGTCTCCATCGATACCGCTCGGGACTTTCTCGGCGAGGGGAACGTCATAACCGACGTCCAGATCAAGCTCGACGACATATACCGGGCCGACGAGGTCGCCGGCGAACTATCCGCCCTCGGGTACAACGCCGAGAGCTGGCAGAGCCTGTCGGGGATCGTCGAGACGATCGAGAGTCGCAGGTTCTCCAACACTCTGATCATGCTCCTCGTGATAGTGATCGCCTCCTTCGGCATCGCCAACATCATGAACCTCCTTGTCTTGGAGAAGACCAAGGAGATCGGTATGATGATGGCGATGGGTGCCACCGCCTCCAACGTCCGCCGGATCTTCCTCATCGAGAGCGGCATCCTGGGCCTCGCCGGCGGGGTGGCGGGCTGCCTCCTCGGCTATATCATCTCGGCCTACGTCAACAGCCTCGCCATCGCCCTATCCTCCGGGCCTCGCTTCTCGGTGGTTCTGACCTTCATCGTCGACCCCTGGGACATTCTCGCCTTCCCCCTGATAACCCTCCTCTTGAGCGTCGTCGCCGGGGTCTATCCCGCCCACCAGGCCTCGAAGCTCGATCCCGTCGTCGCCCTCCGGGGCTGACTTGAGAAGACTTGAGCAAAAGATGCAGTTCTTTTCCAGCGTCTTGGGGCTCGATTTGAGCCGGTCAGCTCCGATCTCTATAAATAAGATCCGAAGAAGGGTTACTGCCAAAAACAGCGCCTTAAGATCCCTTAGGAGTGATCCCTTGCTCGATCTGTTCGTGGCCACAAAGCACATCAGAACCCGGAAAAGGCAGACCGCCCTCGCCGTGGGGGCCGTCGGCCTCGCCGTGGCCATCATCATAGTCTTCAGGGCCGTCATGAACGGGAGCTTCGACACCTACTTCTCGCTTTTCTTCGAGCTGGCGCCCCACGTTCTGGTCACTCCCAAGGAGGGTGAGGAGTACATCTACCTCTACAAGACCCTCATCGAGTTCGTCTGGGCGATCCCGGGGGTCGCTGCCGTCTCTCCCGCCCTCAGCACCACGGCGACCCTCTCTTTCGAAGACAACGTCGAGAACGTCGAGATGACCGGTGTCGTCCCGGCGGAGCTGAACAAGGTTACCAGCATCGGCGACAAGTACATGATCGATGGCGATTTTTACGCGATTTCGAGCGGGAGGAGGGTCATCCTGGGGGACAAGGTGACAGAGAAGCTGGACGTGAAGATCGGCGAAGACGTCGTCGCCAGCTTCCCCGACGCTACAACCACGAACCTGGTGGTGGCGGGCGTTTTCAGGACGGGGGTCGGGGAGTGGGACCAGGCGGCCTTCGTCTCTCTTGAGACGGCGGGGGAGTTTCTGGGAGAGGGGGACGTCATAACCTACATCAACATCCAGCTTGACGACCCCTACCAGGCCGACTTCGTCGCTGACGAGATCTCAGCCCGGGGATACGATGCCGAAAGCTGGAGGAGCATGTTTCCCGAGTTCGAAGAGACCCTGGCCTTTGAGACCTTCTCCAACAACCTGATCCTGGCCCTGGTACTTCTGATAGCCTCCTTCGGGATCGCCAACGTCATGAACATGCTGGTTTTGGAGAAGACAAGAGAGATCGGGATGCTGATGGCGATGGGGACCAGCCAATCCCAGATCAGGAGGATATTCCTATTCGAGAGCGGGATTTTGGGGCTTGCAGGTGGCATATTCGGGAGCGCCTTCGGCTACCTCGTCTCCGCATACCTCCACAGCCTCCAGTACACCGTCAACGCCCCGACAGCACCCCAGCCGATAGTCATCAAGTTCCTCGTCGACCCCTTCGACCTCATCGCCTTCCCCCTCCTCGCCCTGATTCTGAGCATGATCGCGGGGGTCTACCCCGCCCACAAGGCTTCAAAGCTGGACCCGGTGGTCGCCCTGCGAGGTTGAGATAGATGTTCGAGCTTGCGATCGCAGAAAGGCACATCCTCGCAAATCCCAAGATGGTCCTCTTCACGGTCCTATCCGTGGCCCTGGCCGTGGGAGTTATCGTTGTTCTGATAGGGCTGACGGAGGGGTACAAGGTGAACCTCATCGAGAACACCGTGGAGAACTCGCCCCACATCACCGTCGACCCGAAAGAGGACGAAGATTACATCTTCCTCTATAGGACCCTCACCGCCATCGCTCAAGAGGACCCTGAGGTCTTGGCTGCCTCCCCGAGGCTTGTGGGAAGGGCAGCGGCCAAGTACAAAGATAACGTCGAGGGGGTCACCTTCATCGGGGCGGACCCCGTCCAGGAGGATATCCTCCTGAGGGTCAAGGAGGACATGGTCTGGGGCGACTACTACGACCTGCGGTTCAAGAGGTTCGCCGCCGTGGTGGGGGACGACCTCGCCGATGACCTGGAGCTGAAACGGGGCGACGACTTCCGGCTCACCAGGCAGGACGTCACCATCCAGGTGAAGGCCGTCGGGATCGTCGATACCGGAACCAGCCTCGACCAGACCCTCGTCTACCTCCCCCTCGATACCGCCCAGGACCTTCTGGGGGAGGGGGACGTGGTAACTGAGGTGGGGATAAGGCTCTCAGACATCGACGCGGCCCCTGCCATAGCCGCGGATCTGAACAACAGAACCCGGTACAAGGCAGAGAGCTGGCAGGAGAAGAGCAGGGACATTCTGGAGCAGATCGACACCCAGCAGATCTACTCCTACATATTCTACCTCTTGATCTTCATAATATCCGGATTTGGGATCGCCAACACCATGATAATGATAATAAGCCGCAGGACTAAGGAGATAGGGATATTGATGGCGATGGGGGCGGACCAGGCCTCGATCATGAAGATATTCATCCAGGAGAGCGTGATCCTGGGGCCGCCCTCGGCCCTCCTGGGA
This sequence comes from Methanothrix sp., assembly GCA_041548445.1. Lineage (GTDB taxonomy): Archaea > Halobacteriota > Methanosarcinia > Methanotrichales > Methanotrichaceae > Methanocrinis. Next base: position 3,114 of record JBFESM010000071.1, read on the forward strand.
GGCGGCCTAGCTTACGTCGCCGCAAAGCTGATCGGGACGATCGAGGTTCCAGCTGAGATCTACATAGCTGATAGGATGACGGTGGTCCTAGACATGGGGACGTTCGTATATGTCGCAATCTTCGCCTTCCTCGTCAACTTCCTGGCGGGGATATATCCCGCATACAAGGCCTCCAGGCTCGATCCAGTGGAGGCGATAGCGACCGAGTGAAAATGGAGGCGATCTGGCTTTGAGCAACATCATAGAGATCAAGAAGCTGAGAAAGGTCTACGGCGACGGGGTGGAGCTGGTGGCCTTGGACGACGTCGACCTGACCATAAAAGAGGGCGAGGTCCTCTCGATCGTGGGGCCCAGCGGCAGCGGCAAGTCGACCCTTTTGAACATGATCGGGCTGTTGGACACCCCCACCAGCGGTGAGATCTGGCTCAAGGGGCAGAATATAACCAAGGCCAGCCCAAAAGAGAGGGCGATGCTGAGAAACAAGGAGCTCGGCTTCATCTTCCAGTTTCATCATCTACTCCCGGAGTTCGACGCCGTAGAGAACGTGATGATGCCCCTTCTCATCGCCGGGGTGGGCAAGAAGGAGGCGAGGCGTCAGGCGATCAGCCATCTCGATGAGGTAGGCCTAGGCGACCGGCTTCACAACAAGCCAAACCAGCTCTCCGGCGGTCAGAACCAGAGGGTAGCGGTGGCGAGAGCTTTGGCCGGCCATCCGTCTATCGTCATCGGTGACGAGCCGACGGGAAACCTCGACTCCAAGAGCTCAGACATGATCTACGAGCTATTGAGAAAGCTGAACCGGCAGATGAAACAGACCTTCATCCTCGTCACTCACGACATGAACATGGCCGAGAAGACCGATCGGATCCTCCGGCTCGTCGATGGCAGAATCGTCTGCGAGATGCTCAGGGAAGGAGACGGTTTTGTCACGAGGGACCTGTGTGAGCTGGATAAATAGCCTTGATAGAGGTTTCAGGAAAGTGCCAACGGCGCACTTTTTGCCGACGAGAGTGTATCTTTCGCGCCGTCAATGCCTGAAGAGCCGTTGGGCGCGAGGTCTCTGACTAGGCCAGCTCAGTCACCATCACCTCATCCGGCGTTAATCCCGGTCCGCCATCTCCACCACCATCAGTGGGAGTGGGGCCATTGTCGTCTTGACAGCAACATGAACAGTTGATCTTGATTTGCTGAACAGGGCAACACCAGGAGAGGACGTAGTCTCCCTGGGTCGGCATAACTGTATATTTGGGTCTCACCAAAACGCTAATAGTAGCTGCGACTGAAGAGCTCTGTCCCTTTTTTATGATCAGTGACGGTTGTATACCGATCTCCTCTGGATTTAATGGGGCGTCTATCCAGACTTTCAAGTCTGCGGGACCATCGTTATTTATCGTGATGTAGTTTGGACCCGTAGGAACCAAAGATCTGAATATCACCTGATAGGGAGATTCATCACTGCCGGATGGCGGCGTTTTTATGTTTATATCTCCGACGTGGCCTTCAGTCGTCGCATACCAGCGTGGCGGGCTTGGCAGTGCTACTGCGGCAGCGGCAACCTCCGTGGCACTGACCGGCTCTTCGGCGGGAAGGGCGATCACTGGAAATGAGATCGCCCTTTCTTCGGCGCCATCGGAGACGGCCGTTCCGACCAGCATCAGAAAGATGGCAGCCACAATTCCGAGAGATCTTTTATTTCGCATTGACGTTCACCTCACTAAGTTTTCTTATATGGATGGACCCCTATTATAATTTTTTCATCAGATGATGCTGGGCCGAAGCGAAAACTCCAGTTGAATGAAGGGCCAACCCGCCATTTTTCCCCAAACGCGACGTATACGTTGTAGGCCATCGACCCATGATACGTATTTCTCGTGAAGACCGAGGCGATCGACATAATCTGGATCGATGGAGGCGATGCGAGCTGGTAAGCAGAGTTTCCAGGCACAAAGATTTAAATAACCCCGAAGCGCAGTCAGCCAATGTGCGAGGCTGTTTTCACGGTTTTTCGCAAATGGATGTGAACTAAGTGTACGGAAGCAATCGAGGATCCTTCAGCAGTGGTGGGTTCACAGACTCTTCTCCAGTTGAAGCTGGAAAGACTTACGAAGTGGAGATTGAGGACATATCAAGGCAGGGAGACGGCATCGCCAGAGTTGAGGGCTTTGTCATCTTCGTCTCAGAGACAAAGGTCGGAGACAAGGTCACGATAACAATTGACAGGGTCATGCGAAGGTTCGCAATAGCCCACAAAGCCTGAAATTATCCGTCCTTAAATATGAGATGGTCGGCGCAGCTCTTCGCTGCGCAGTGCCATTTTAAAAGAGCGCAATTTCGCCTGTTCAGTTTCGCCATATCTATTTTGTCTGAAGGGTTACGCTATCCTTCATCCAGTTTTTCTGCACCTAACAGCTCTTCGACGAGCAGCATAATTTATAGATGGGCCGGCGCCAATCAGCCATCAAGATTCGATCCATAAACGCTGAACGTAAAAGGGATATTCTTCATGGAATAAGCGATCGAAAGAATGGCAATTAAACGGGCGTTGGTTTCATCGTGCAGATCAATCTTCATAAAAATACCGCACTCATCCTGGTTCTGGCCGTGGCCCTAGGCTTCTTCGTTCCGGGTCCGGCAGAGAAGCTCGAGTTTCTGGTGATTCCAGCGCTCTTTCTCATGATGGCCTTCTCCATGGCCGGGATCGATCTGAGGCTTCCGCCGATCCGTGGGGCTGCAGCCGGATTTCTTCTGAACTACCTCTTCCTATCGGGGCTGATCCTCCTTCTTGCCCCGATGGTTTTGGAGGAGGAGGCGCTGAGGCTCGGGTTTGTGGTGATGGCCGCAGTTCCGCCAGCGGTGGCCGTCGTTCCCCTGACAAAGCTCCTCGAGGGGGACGTTCGGCTCGCCCTCTACTCGGAGGCGCTATCTTATCTCGCATCCCTCGTCCTGACGCCCCTGATCATATTCCTCTTTGCCGGGGAAGCGGGGGTGGAGGTCGCAGAGACGGCAAAGATCGTGTTTCTCCTGATCCTTCTTCCCATCCTGGCATCGAGATACGTCGGCCGCTTAAAGATCGACCCGGTGCACCCCATCAATGCTGGCCTCTTCATCGTCACCTACATCGTGGTGGGGCTGAACAGCAACGCCATTTCGACGGAGGCTACGGGAGTTCTGCTGATAGCCTTCGCCAGGACCTTCCTATCGGGGGCGATCGTTTACGCGGGCGCGGTCTTTGCAGGGGTCGATAGGCCTCAGAGGATCGCCTACACCCTCTTTTCCTCCTTCAAGAACCTGGGGCTCGCCGCCACCTTGGCCCTCCTCCTCTTCGGACCTCGGGCCGGGATCCCGGCGGCCGTCTGCATACTCACTGAGACCTCCTTTTACATCCTCCTCTCGGCCCTGGCCGGGCGGCGAGAACGGACCGGTGCAAGAAGGGCGGAGGCTTCGCCTTTGAGCCGAGGAAGAAGATCGTGAAGATGCTGAAGGCGAAAGACGGATACCTACAGAATCTCAATATCAAGCTTGAATTCGGGTGATCGCCGAATGGAATCAGAGGAAGTTAAAACCTCGAAAACAGAAAATTGCCCTATCGACTTAGAAGATGAATTTGTTGCAAGTATAATCCGAGGCATAGAGGATTACAAGGCGGGCCGTGGAAAGTCCTTCAATAGCATAGAAGAAGCGATGCGTTATCTGGAGAGTTTGTAGGCTCGGTTTCTTAATCGATCCCAGGGTCAGGCTTCCGCCGATCGCTCTCGGCGGCGCGGGAATGTGGGGGACTACTGGGGCCTAGAGGCGCGGGAAACCCGCCGGGCGGGGTGGCCGGGCGGCGAAAAAAGGCGGTTGCAGCTAAAACTATTTCGGATCAATTTCAGGAGTTTCCTCCTCAAGCCCCTCCAAGATTAGTTCGACCTGATGCTTCAGTTCTGGGATGTCGTCTTCGACAACAGACCAGATCAGATCTGTGTCCACCTCGAAGTAGCGGTGGACTAAAATATGGCGCATCCCCACGATCTTCTGCCACGGCAACTCTCCGTGCTCGTCTTTGAGTTCAGACGAGATGGACCTAGCTGCCTCGCCGATGACCTGGAGGTGGTGGACGATCCAGTTCTGAATAAGCTCATCGCCTTCGAAGGCCTTGCGCCCTTTGGAGGCGTACTTATCAATTCGCTCTATCGCCTCGGCGATATCCAAAAGCCGTCTCTGATCGTCCCTCATAGTGCCACAGCTTCTTTTAAAACCTGGTCTCGGATCCTTTTTCGAAGCCCTTTCTCGGTCACGACGTCCACAGAGCATCCCAGGAGATCCTGAAGATCCATGAGAAGGCCGCCGAGGTCGAGGAGGCTCCTGCCCGGCTCCATGTCGACGAGGAAGTCGAGGTCGCTTGCATCGCCCGCCTCGCCTCTCGCCACTGATCCGAAGATCCTGACGTTGTACGCCCCGTGCTCGGCCGCCGTTCGGAGGATCTCGGCCCGCTTTTCCTTGAGGAGGTCGTAGATGTCCATGATCCAAACCACCTGATTTGCATTACTTCGTTTCTTTTGGTATGTCCGCTTTTCGGCTTCAAAAGATCGTCGCCGAAAATATCTTGGCTTGAAATCGCAGGTTGGGGAAAGACACCCGAGTCGCCCCGGCGGCGCGGGAACGCGGGGCGGCCGCATCGAGGGGGCGCGTGACCTCCACCGGAGGGGATGGCAGGCGGCGAAAAACGGATCGTGGCTAAAAGGGCGGCGGCATCTTGCGGAGATGGAGTGGAGGAGTTAGATTGCACCGGGTAGGGGGTGGCGGGACGGGGGCGTGAAGGAGTCGGAGCCGGTCGGTTTCGAGTTGTGTGTAAGGGCTGAGGAGATGCTGCAAAATAGGATCGATGAGATCGTTGTGTATTTTGAAACCAGAAGCTTATTTTTTATTATCTGATTTTAAATACTTATCAGCTAATCTTCTTATAATTTCGAGGATGATGAATAATGCGAATCCGACCATAATAATACTGATTTTGGCTAATATTAGTTGATTATCAGTAACATTGGGACCCGCACGCCAATTGATAAATGCTATTCCCACATATAGCGCCATAATTATTTCAGATATTAAAAATATATATTGTACTATACAATGTGCTATGCCAAATTTTCCATATATATTTCTAAAAATAAATATAATAGCCAGGAAGCATATAAAAATCTCTAAAAATATGTATATGTGGAATTGATAGACAGTTCCCCCCGCAGGAACAATTGGGAA
>JBFESM010000072.1:0-8273 GCA_041548445.1 Methanothrix sp.
TGATGGCCCTCAAAGGGGTGAAACACGTAAAATTGACCACCACCTCTCTGGGGCAGGAGCTCTGAAGTTCACTTCATCGATAATGCGAGACGACCAAACGATTCGCAAGGTAGGTGGCCTGAAGTTTGCAAGTTTCTGAGGCTCTTTCCGGGATTTACGTCCTCGACCTCTTAGGCGAGACCAGGATAGCGACGCGCCCTGAGGTTCCGGTCCCCGTTTACGGTGAGAGGATAGTCGAGGGCCTTCGGATCTGGGACCCCCACCGAAGCAAGCTCGCCGCGCTTCTCGTCAAGAGCCGTCTTGCAGGAGGCCTTGGTGGTCTCGTTTCCGAGCTGAACCTCCAGCCCGACTCAAAGGTGCTATACCTCGGTGCCGCCACCGGGACGACGGTGAGCCATGTGAGCGACCTCGTGCCCCGCGGCCTCGTCTACGCCGTGGAGTTCTCGCCAAGGTCGATGCGCGACCTTTTGGGCCTGTGCCAGGCTCGCGACAACATAATACCCCTTCTCGAAGACGCCTCCCAGCCGGAGAGATACGCATCATTTCTGGAGCCCGTGGACCTGGTCTATCAGGACGTGGCCCAGAGAAACCAGGCCGAGATCGCAAGCCGAAACGCCGCACGTTACCTGAAGCCTGGAGGAACCCTCGTTTTGATGATCAAGGCGAGGAGCGTGGACGTGACGGCGGATCCAAAAGATGTCTGCAGGACGGAGATCGAGCGGCTGGAGGGGGTCGATCTGCTCTCCGTCTCCGACCTTCGCCCCTACCACCAGGACCACTGGGCCGTGGTGGCGAGGAGACGGGCCAAAGCCCCGTAGTCGGCCCTCCAGCGCTGGCGGAAGTTCTGCAATCTTCGAAGTGGCCCGTTCGCAGATAACTGGCTTCGATTCGCATCGGGAGATCAGAGGCCCGTTGACCTTTCTATTCTCTATTCGCGAGTCTGCGTTCGATTCAGCTCAAAAGGTCTCTTATCTCGTTTCCGATGATGTTCGGAAGCAGCCTCACGTATCCGATGATCGGCACCCTGAAGCGGGCAACTCCGATGACCCAGTCTTCACGGACCGGCATCAGGTAGTTTATGCCGAAGATGACGTATGTCTCGTCGCCTCGTCTTATGAAGGTGTAACCGAACTCGTGGTCGAGATAGGTTCCGTTCCCCACCTCTTCGATCATGCCTTTGGCCATCTGTTCACGGAAGTAGCTCTCCTTGACGACGCCGAGGAGCTGGCCCGCGTTCTGGTCGATCTCGGAGTTGTTGTCGCCCTTGGTGATGTAGCCGGCGAAGGGCGCAGCAGGTCCCCCTTCCCACATCGGCTCGCCCTCGTCGACCCATCGCATCGCCCGGTGTATCACAGGGGTGGCCTTATCGGGAGGATAGGGCCTCCGGAGAAATATGTGAGCCGCCTGGTCGGTGAGGGTCAGCTTCTCCTTCCCATAGGGCCTGTAAAGGATGACGTTTCCCGGGTTGTTGAAGGTGTTGTAATCAAGAGCCTCTCCCTCCTCCCATGTGACGACGTCGGTTCTGGAGGCACCCTGGATCACGATTATATCCCCCACCTTCATGTTGGGGTACATGCTCCCCGACTCCACGGCCACCATGGGTGTCCAGACCCCAAGCGTGACCTGTGAGAATATCGAGATCGCGCCCACCACCACGGCGACGAATATCAGGTCCCGGAGAAAGCCCTGAATCTGCCCCTCTCCTTTGAGCCACTCTATAAGTTTCATCGGGCTGCTTTATCTGCATCCTCCCGATATAACCGTTTTCGGTGCGATCTCCTCCAAAGATCCATCTGCACCCTTTATCTAAGGGCGCTGGCCATAATGGCCTATTGATGCAGGAGATCGTTCAGCGGTTCGCCGAGGAGGGATACATGATAGATCCCGAGGCCCTGGAGCTGATCGCCTCCTATCCAGGGCCCCGCGACGAGCTGGTCGAGGGTGTGATCCGGGGCCTTGAAAGCTCCATGTTGGTGGTGGGGGCGTCGGAGATCGAGCGCTGCCCCCGCTGGAGAGAGCGGGTTCTGGGCAACGGCGGATTTTCCCATCAGAAATCACCGCAGCTGGATCCAGCAGCATCAGATCGGCCGGAGACGATGGAATTCTCCAAAGCCCATCACCCCTCATTTCGGTCAACGTCATCGAGTCATTTCGGGGCCTCTATCCCATCGGCCAGGGCAGCTTCATACGAATCGGTGAGAGCGCCTTCACCTTCTGATCCATACTCCTTTCTCGAGGTCGGGGTCATCGATGGCGAGCGTTCGAATCTTTCGATCGATGAGGGGCGCGAAGTCCTGAAAGTTCTCTGTCCCGAAAAGGTTGGAGGATCTTTGGGTCCGGTGCATGTGGACGATCCTGGGCTTGAAGGCCAGATCGTTCCACCTTGGGCGGAGAAGCCAGAGCCTCCCCGTTCGGAGCTATCAGCCGCCGGTCACCCCGACGTGCGTTCTTCTCTCCGACAGGATCTTGCCCCTCCCGGCCCGGCGATTCCTGCCTGTCTTGAGGGTTTGAGCGACATAACCGGCAGGTCCACCTGCGTCGGGGAGTACCAGGACTTCATCAGGTACTTTCGGGACCGGTACTCGCGGATCAGGGAGATGCTCGCAGGAAGGCTTAACGCAAGGCCGATCGAGAGCCTGAGAAAAGGCATCGCAGGAAGGGAGATCTCCATCATCGGGATGGTGATGGACGTGAGGACCAGCGCCAAGGGGAACAAGGTGGTGGAGCTGGAGGACCCCACGGGGATGGTGACGGTGATCTTCACTAAGGGCGTTCCCGGGTTCGAGGAGACCGTATCCCTGGTCCTGGACGAGGTGATCGGGGTCACAGGGACCACCGACGGGAAGGGTAGGTTCTTCGGCAAGACTCTCGTCAGGCCTGACCTTCAGGCCCGCTCCCTGATCGCGACCGGAGAGGGCGGTGCGCTCCTCCTCTCGGACATTCACGTCGGAAGCACCTACTTCATGGAAGATGCCTGGGACAGGTTCATCGAATGGATCAACGGGGAGGTGGACGACCCCCTGGGGATCGCCTCGAATGTGAAGTACGCCGTCATTGCGGGAGACCTCGTTGACGGGATCGGCATATACCCTGGCCAGGAGGCGGACCTCTCCATAAAGGACGTCTGGGAGCAGTACGAGCGGGCGGCGGAGCTGTTGAACGCGATTCCGGACAGAATTCAGATCGTTCTATCTCCTGGAAATCACGACGTGGTCAGGCAGGCGGAGCCTCAGCCCGCCCTGCCCGAGCAGCTCCGGGACCTCTTCAAGAAGAACGTCACCTTCGTAGGAAACCCGGCCGGGTTCAGGCTCGGCGGCGTCGATTGGCTCGTCTATCACGGCCGATCCATAGACGACCTGGTACTGAAGATCCCGGGCCTCTCTTACGGCGAGCCAGAGAAGGCGATGGTGGAGATGCTGAAGAGAAGGCATCTATCCCCCATCTACGGGAACCGGGTCTCGATAGCTCCGGAGGAGGAGGACCTTCTCGTCATACGAAGGCCGCCCGCGATCCTTCACTGCGGCCACGTCCACACCATCGGGATGACCCGCTACAAGGGTGTGACGGTGATAAACAGCGGAACATGGCAGGGCCAGACCGATTTCCAGAAGAAGATGAACATCCAGCCCATACCGGCGATAGTGCCCTACCTCGACCTCTCCACGATGCGAGCGAGGAAGCTGATATTCGCGTGACGGGTCTTGTGGGAATCGGACATTCTTTATTCCTTTTTCCCGGACGGGTGACTCAATCGGCCGATAGGTTCCTCCCCTCCATGAACAACACCATCTTGTAGAGCGTCCAGTTGACGGGCGTCGGGACTTTCGCCTCTTCTCCGAGCCTGACCACGGCTCCGCTGAGGGCCTCGATCTCCGTCGCCTTCCTTGCCCGGATGTCCTGGAGGGTAGAGGACTCGTGTCTGACCGTCGGGGGGAGGAGCTTCTCGTAAAAGACGGTGGTGTACTCCTCGGGGGTGGACCAGTGGGTTTTGTGCCCCGTCGCCGCCATCACCGAGAAGATCTCCTTTATCACAGCCTCCATGATCTCTCTTGAGCGGGGCTCCTCGCCCAGGACGCCGTAGGGGACGCTGAAGATGGCGCCGAGGGGGTTCAGGGCGCAGTTGTAGAGGATCTTCGCCCAGAGGTCCTTTTCTACGTCCTCGACGACCTCTGCGGGTATCCCGCCCCCGTTGATCGCCTCCGCCAGAGGCCTCATGTGGGTGAGGTCCGAGCCGAAGAGGCTTCCCAGGTGGATCGAGTCGGCGTGGACGGTGACCTCGACGACGTTTTTTTCGGCCCTCTGAAATCCGGTGATGACCCTCGCGTTGTATATCTTGTCTTTGGGAAAATGATCGTTGAAGATCTCGGCGTTTCCCCAGCCGTTCTGGAATAGGACGATCTTGCCCCTCTCGCCGAGGATTTCGGGGTGGAGGGAGAGGTCTTGGGCGGCCCTCTCGGAGTCGTGGGACTTGGTGCAGACGAGGACGTAATCATAATCGCCGCTGGATTCGTCCTGGGGAAGGTCGTCCAAAGAGGCGTATGCTCTGAACTCTTCGGGGCCGAACTCGAACGAGCCGAAGATCCCGGTCCTCACAAGGCCTCTCTTCCTCAACGCCGAAACCGTACCCTCTCTCGCTATAATGTCGACATCTTCGCCGGAGCGGATCAGGCAGCTTGCAACCCCGAGCCCGACGGCGCCGCCTCCGTAGATTAAAGCCTTCATCCTTGAGCCCTCAAAAGGGCTCTTTTGGACTTAATCTACTTCACCTCTTCCCCCGCTTCGCTCTGATCGCCTTCCATCCGGCCCGCAAGGCCGGAGGCGAGAGGAGGAATACGATCAGAGGAGGGATGATTTTGATGGGCACGATCCTCAGCTTCCCCTCAGCGGAACCCTCCAGCATCTCCTCGGAGAAGGTGGGCTCGATCCTCGCCCTCAGGGGGGCCAGGGCCTCGAGGGGGATCAGGACCGCCCAGAGGAGGCCGACGGCCTCCCCCGTATCTGCCGGGTCGGATAGACCTAGCTTGATATCGATCTTCAGGGATTGGACTCGTATGGCCCCGAATAGGCCCCTCAACAGATGCGCCAGGTTTCCCAAAAATCCCTCGGTTCTCAGCACTTCGAGGGCGATTCTCGACGAGCCCGGACCACCCTTTGCCTTTTTCTCTTTTTTTTCATCTTTTTTTGGGGCTTGCTCTTCCCCTTTCTCCGAGGGCTCCCGCTCAACGGCGCCGCCGGAGACGTCTTTATGAAGGTGGCCGAAGAGCCAGCCTATCTTCATCCTGGTCTCGGGCTGATCCCTGCCTCTTGAAACCCTCCCCTCCAGATCGATGGGAACCAGGAGGAGAAGGGCCAGCAAAATAAAAAGGAGAAGCAGGATCAGAAGGGCCGATCCCAGGATCGCGGGGAGGGTCATGGAGGGTCTTCACCCTACTCCACCTTGATCTCCTTTCCCTTGCCCTTCTCCTCTCCTTTCTTCTCCTCAGACTCCTTCTGCTTTCTATCCTCCCGCTCGTCGATCTCCTTTTTGATCAGTTGGGGAACCTTATCAACCAACTGTTCGATGAGGGAACCGCTTCCCTTGCGGACCGGCTCCACCCGGACCATGTCCTTTTCGATGATGATCACGGCCACGGGCTTTATGCCAAAGCCGCCTCCTGCACCGCCGCCGGTCCCCTCATCTCCCTTTCCGGACCCAGCCCCGGCCCCAAACCCGGCGCCGACGCTCAAAAGCGGTACCACGGTATTCTCGCCGGCGGTGATCGGCTCACCGATGACGGTCTTGCTGGAGAGGAGCCTCTCCATCTCGGCGATGGTGGCCTTCAACAGAGTTTCAACTTCGCTCATATCTCATCCCCATGCAGAATGGGTGCTGAAACATTAAAAACATTTTCCAGGAACTGCGTCAGAGGAATGTGGACGGGGATAAAACGATGCGAGAGAGGACGATTCAGGCATTTGTCTTTATTCCTCCCTTATACCGGTCGCTCAAATGCAGAGGGGGAATATCCGGTAGATCTTGATACCATCCGATCTTTTAACACGAAATCTAGAAAAAATATGAAAATATCCGTCGGCGAGAGGGCAAAGAAGGATCATGAGAGCGAATCGGGAGCGTCGGGCAGATCAACCTGTGATTGGCGCTGGAGAGGGGACCATATTTCGTTTGGGAATCCCGAATCTCTTGATGTTGAGCTTATACACAGATCTTCTGGGAATGATCTGGTCAAGGGCGAAGAAGGGGGCCCATTCCGATTTAAAAATTACTGAAATACTGGATATCTTTTCAACCCCAAAAATACTCCTGAAAACTGGTTTTTGAAGGCTGAAACGTCCGAAACTAGGATCTTATTCGCAGGCAACTTCGCTCTTTTTTTAGCTATACTACGTCAAAGTATTTATATCAAAACACGACAGAACTTCAGTTAGACGCTCAAGAGACGCTCAAGTTCGATTCTGGAGATTTGGGCTGGTCAGATTAAAATTCATCAAACCCGTTGACCCGGTGACCTCCGCTCCAGAATAGCCGTCAGATCCTCTGGATCCTTCATTCTGCGACGCCCGAACCCAGAAACTGTCATCCGAAATTCAACCTTCTAGACCGGGTCAGCTACAAAAAGGAGGCACTTATTATGACGTGGCAAGAAGAACTCAAAGAGAATATAAGCTCCATCGAAGGGCTGAAGGAATACATCGATGTAAACCCGAATGAGGTGAACTTACTTCAAAAAGTCATAGATGCTCACCCCATGAGCATAACAAGGTACTACATATCTCTTATCGACAAAAACGATCCCAAAGACCCGATTAGAAAGATGTCCGTCCCTTCGAAGGAGGAGCTAAACCTCATAGGCTCTTACGACACCAGCGGCGAGAAGGAGAACACCAAGATGCCGGGGCTCCAGCACAAGTACGCCCAGACGGCTCTCGTCCTCTCGACGAACCGCTGCGCCATGTACTGCAGGCACTGCTTTCGTAAGAGGCTCGTAGGCCTCCCGAACGACGAGGTGATGCGAAGGTTCCAGGAGGCGGCAGAGTACATCAGGGGCCATCGGGAGATAAACAACGTCCTCATATCGGGAGGCGATCCCCTGGTCCTACCGACAGAGGTCCTTGGCCAGTTTCTGGAGGACCTATCCTTCCTCGACGGCGGCTCATTCGTTCGGTTCGGAAGCCGGGTGCCCGTCACATTCCCCGAGAGGATAATCGAGGACAAAAAGCTCCAGGAGGAGCTCGACGCCTACTCCAGAAGGGATCGGAGGGTCTACCTGGTGACCCAGTTCAACCACCCACGGGAGATCACGAAAGAGGCCGCAGAGGCCGTCGACACCCTGATGCGCTGCGGCGTCGTCGTCAACAACCAGACCGTCCTTCTCAAGGGCGTAAACGACAACCCAAAGACTCTCGCCGAACTGCAAAACAAGCTCGTGAGCATAGGCGTTAACCCCTACTACGTTTTCCAGTGCAGGCCCGTCAGGAGGGTGAAGCACCACTTCCAGGTCCCTCTCTGCCGGGGCTGCGAGGTCGTCGAGGAGGCGAAGAAGAGGCTGAACGGCCACAGCAAGAGGTTCAGGTACATCATGTCTCATCGGACCGGCAAAATCGAGATCGTGGGAACCATGAATGACAGTATCTATCTCAAGTACCACCAGGCCAAGGACAAGGACGAGATCGGACGGCTCTTCAAGAGGCGGCTGACCCAGAAGGCCGGCTGGCTCGATGAGCTGAAGCCGGTCGAGGAATTCCCGGAGCCGAAGGCCGCCGCCAGGCCTCACTCGGCGCAGCCGCAGCACCGGGGCCACCATACGGCGCATCGGTACAGGTGAGTCTCGGTTTTTCTGATTTTATGGGCCGAACCAGGTTTATCCGGACCCTGCCTTTTTTTCGCAGACTTATCCGAAATCGGTTGGTTATTGGGTAGGGACAAGGATACTTACCCATTATCTCCACGTTTCCAGAACCGCCACTTTAAAAGTTTCATTGTATCTTGCAGATCTTTCTCTACAGCGGGGATAAATTTCTCATCTATAAACGTTTGTTTATCTTTAAGATTATCGAATTTATTTTCTGCCAGGGTGGTAGCTATTTCTTTAATATCCTTGTTTTTTGAAAGTGATTTAAGGCGATTAGCAAGCCTAACTAAATTATCCCGTTCGGCCGTGTTTAGAGGTCTCCCCGTGTCAAATTCAAGAAGAGATGAATAAATATTATATTTAAATTCCCATCGCATTATAGCTTTAGTTTTGGCGTAATTTAGGTTAAAAGTTATAATCCCA
>JBFESM010000073.1:0-8204 GCA_041548445.1 Methanothrix sp.
ACGACGATGTCGACGTCCGACCACTTGGAGAGCGTCTGCTGCATGACTGTCTTGCCGGTACCGAACCCGCCGGGGATGGCTGCAGTTCCGCCCTTGGCCAGGGAGAAGAACCCGTCGATGACCCTCTGTCCTGTCCTCAAGGGGATGGACGGCGCCTCTTTGGATCTTGAAGGCCTAGCTCTACGAACCGGCCAGTACTGGATCATGGGAAGCTCTGTTCCATCCTCAAGCACGCAGATCGTCTCTTCGACGGTGAAGTTTCCGGACTTGATCTCCTTCACAGTGCCCCTCTTGTCTGGAGGCATCATTATCTTGTGCTTGATGAGGAGCTGCTCCTGGACAGTTCCTATGGTCTGTCCCGGCTCCAGCTTGTCGCCCTTCTTTGCGACCGGCTCGAACTCCCACTTCTTCTTGTGATCAATACCATCAACGAAAAGACCTCTGCTGATGAAGTTTCCAGAAGCCTCCACCAGCTTGGGAAGAGGTCTCTGGATGCCGTCATAAATAGAGGTAAGAATTCCTGGACCGAGTTGTGCTACCAGTGGTGCACCAGTTTCCTTGACAGGCTCGCCTGGCTTCACGCCCGCGGTATCTTCGTATACCTGAATGACGTGCTTATCCCCGGCGATGCCGATGACCTCGCTCATCAGCCCCTCTTCGCCGACCAGGACCAGGTCGTACATGTGAGATTTAAGACCTGTAGCCTGCACCACCGGCCCGGCAATTCTATGAACTTTGCCCGTGCCTACTTCCATAAATCAACACCTATTGCCCTTTTAATCTTCTCTCTCATCTCTGTGCTCTGCTCAGTTCCGATGGCAACCACGGTTGGCTTGACAGAATCGGTCAGCGTCCCCCTCAGCCTGGAGGGGAGATTGTTGAAATCTGACTGGCTCAAGACCAGAATGCCGACATCAGGATCCGCCATGACCTCCTCGATCTTCGAGATCAACTCATCTTCTGAAGCGGTCTCGTAAGCCTTTCGTACTCCCGCCAGTGTGAAACCAATCACGGCGTCACCACTGCCGATAACAGCGATCTGCATTACGCCACCACCTGCTCTTCGATGAGCTCAGCAGAAAGGCCCGCCTCTTTGCCGCGGACGATCTTCCTGATGTTTGAAACTTCAGTATCCTTGCTGACGATGTAACCCAACACAGGTAGGATGGACAGCGGATGATAGTTCGACAGTGCCCAGGCATACCTAACAAGGTAAGCCCTCAGACGCGCCTCTATCCTGCTCACTCCGCCCTCTTCACCCACGACTTCCGATATGGCACCCCAGAAGGGATAGCCTTCAAGTCCCCTGACGAACTCGTTGTAGGACTGACCTGCCATCCGGCTCAGCTCTTCGTGGAGCTTTCCGCCGGGGATCAGGTTGTCCTGTATCACGCTTGCCTCAATTCCGGCTTTGTTCATCCGGAAGAGGGTGACCAGGTTCTTGACGTCTATCTCCTTTCGGACGTACTTCAGCAAGAGACCGCCTCCGACGGAGAGGGTGCCGCCCACGGCACGTTCCATCCGGAAGTAGTACAGCTTGTCCAAAGCATTCTCCACCGAAGAGAGCATTTGTCCATCGTACTGAGTCAGAGCCTCGTAGTAGTCGGTCCCATCGAAGGCCTGTATGACCTCCTCGACCCTCTCCTTCTTGGCCAGACCCTCAAGGAACTCCAGATCCAGCTCGCCAGCAGGCACCAGGTACTTCATGATATCTTCTTCGCTGGCCCCGTGAAACTTGCCTCGGAGTATCGTCTTGATGTTCCAGATGTCCCAACGCCTCAGGTACTCGAGAATGAGGAACTGAGGTTCATCGATCGAGACCTGCAGGAGCTTCCTGTAGGTCTTTGCAAGGTTGGCGAAGGTGGCGTACTCCACGAGTTCCGCGCCAGAGTAATCCTTCGCCATCGAATCGATCTCTTCCTTGTATTGGGTCTCTTCCAGGTACCGCGTAATCTCTGGTATTTCCATGCCCAGCATTCTCTGATACATTTCATGGGGTATGAGTTTGGTCTTCATCGCCCTAACTCTACCCGTAATGTATGCATACTTCACCGGTTTTCCGAACTTCGGCAAACGTAGTACCGGCATGGCCTCACCCAAACAGGATCTTGGAGACGTCTTTCATGGACTTGCTGAATGCCTCACTCGCCAGAGTTTCGTAGGTGTGATCGTAGCTCATCGATCCATCTTCGCTCTCTATAACGACGCCGCCAGCGGTATCAACAGTCCCGGCATAGTTAGGGGAAAGGGAAGTGACGAAGGCTTGGTCCTTCTTGCTGGACTTGACCTTCATCTCCTTCAGGTTGTAGGGCTTGACGATCTCCTTGATCAGATCCTCGTTCTCTTTCTCAGGCAGCTTTGATACCGCCTCGATGAGCTTCTTACGAGTCTCTTCAATGAGATCCTTGCGCACGTTGAGCTCCTGCCTCTTTACCTGAAGATGAGCGCTTGATATCACCCTGCGCTCGAGACCCTCTACGGCGCTGTCTGCTTCCCCATCTTTTTCGGACTTGATTTCGGCGGCACGTTCTCTGGCTTCATTAAGTATCCGTGCAACCTCTTGCTCGGTCTCGGCGTTTATCTCCGCGACCTTGCTCTTGCTGGTTGCAAGAATGTCCTCTACCACTGCGTCTAGTGCCATTCCTCTCGACCTCGCTCAGGATGGCGAATTCACGCGAAGGGTGTCCAGGCGAACATCAGGATCAGTGAAACAGCAAGACCGAAGATGATGAGAGTCTCGGGCAGAAGCATCAGGAACAGACCCTTGCCCAGGAAGCCGGGCTCCTCTGCCACGACACCAACCACAGCAGCTCCGATACCCTGCTCACCAACACCAGCACCAATACCGGCAAGTCCGGTCGCAAGACCAGCGCCAACAGCCAGAAGTCCGTACAGTATTCCACCATCGGTTATAGTTTCTACTACCATTTCCTTATCCCTCCGTTAGTTAATCCTAATCGCTCAATCTCTCAAAAACCTTCGGACACGTCCGAAGGGTGAATACTCAACTCCACCACCATGCTGACTGTAGAACTTGGTGAACATCTCCACATAGTGCAACCTGAGAGGATGCATGAACGGAGAGAGAATTCCAAGAAGCAGGTTGATGAAGTGAACCATGATCAATACAACTATACCAACAACGATCGCTATCGTCGTGAATCCCTCGTGCGCCCCGCCGCTCAGCATTGGCATCAGCACATAGAAAGCCAGCTGATTTGCAGCGAAAGCGACGCCCACCGATGCGAGGCCTATGGCCAGAAGTCGCAGGTAAGATATCAGGTTGCTCACAAAGAACGGTATGTGAGTCGCACCCATGACACCTTCGGGTCCCTTGATCATCATGACGATGGACGCAACGATGACCAGCGCGCTCAATAGCACCAGGGGGTTGCCCATGCCACCAACGATCAATCCGAGCAGACCGAGGCCGAAGAAGACCTGGAAGAGAAGCACTGGAAGCCTCTCGTAGTAGGCATGCCTCTTCTCGCCGTAGGCGAGTTCAGTCTTGACGCCCAGAATAGAACCGATACCGGTGTGGACAATGCCGATGAAAAGGCTAACGCCGATCAACACCAGAACAGAGGCCGTCGCCAACCTGTACATGGGGAACATCGCCCCAGCGAAGCCACCTATCTCGGGGCCGATCCTTCCAAGAGGACCGTAGAACCCAGCACCGAAGTCAATGCCGACATGATGCGGATCTGCCACCGTTCCCAAAAGGCCTACGTGGTGAGCACCACTGAATATGTAGTCCCACAGACCCAGGGGTCCGAAGATCTCGCCGAACAAGAAGCCGAATATTATCGCCCAGATGCTCGCTATGATCACGATGTTGATCAGAGACTGCCAACCTGGAGTCCTGAACTTGCGCTTGAGCATGAACATCACGATCAGAGATATCACGCCGTATGCGACATCGCCCAAGATCAGGCCGAACATCAAGGGGAAGAATATGAATATCAGCAATGTCGGGTCGAACTCTTTGTACTCGGGAATGGCAAAGAGACGCGTGATCAGCTCGTAAGGCCGGACTATGCTGGGGTTCTGCATCTTGGTGGGAATATCCTCACCGACCTCCACCAGCTTATCAGCCTCGGCGCTCTCCAGCTTCTCAACCTGGACGCGTCCACCTGCTGCGCTCTCAAGTTCCTTCTTCAGAGTCTCGTACTGATCGGTGGGAAGCCACCCATCGATCACGAAGGCGTTGTCGGTTGAAGCGAACCTCAGAGGCGACTCCGCTTTCTGGGACTGAATCGAGATGTGCTCGTCGATGGCAAGAACCAGGTCCTCGTGCTGAGCCCTGATATCCTTCAGCTTCTTCTGCAGCGGCGCCTTCTCTCCCTCCAACCTCTTGGCGTCGGACTCGAGGGTGCTTATGGCACCCGCAATGCTTCCGGTCGGTCCACGAGGTACGGATATCTCAGAGAAGCCGTGCTCAGCGAGAGCGGCAGAAACTTCGCCGGCCTTGTCCACCGGCACGAATACGGCCACCGCATTTGCGCCACCTGAACTGGCGGTGAATATCTCGTTTACGTATGAAACCTTTGATACATCGGCCTCAACAGGAGAAGCGGCAGTTCCCACGAAGGCTGCAAGGGACTTGTAGCCGTATAACAGCTCCAGATCAAGGGGCAGCCCGGCCAGGGGCTTCAGGGACTTTGCCTGATCCTGCTTGATCTTGACTTCGTTATCGATCTCAGCGATCCGCTCGGCAGTGGCGATGACATCATCGCCGACGTTGTCGAGGATTCCGTCCATCTGTGAAAGCACCTGAGACTCTGGAAACTGTTTGTCAGGCATCTTGTCACTGATGTCCAGGTATCTCTCGATAGACCGAAGCTTTATGAGCTGTTCGGCGTATTCAGACGCCTTTCCGACGGGCTTGCCCATCTCGAAGGATTCATCAGCACCAGAATAGTTGACAAGGTGCAACAGGTTTAGCTCGTGCAACTTCTCTATGACAGGTTCTATAACCTTATTCGACCCGGCGACGACAACACGACTCATCTCAACGGGTCTAAGCATGCAACAACCCCATAAACTCCTTTAACAGATGTTCAACCGCAGCGTTTACCTTGCCGCTGGCAGAGTTCTTCATTGCATTGACCTTCTTCATGCCGTCGTCGATGATCGCTTGCTTCTTGGACTGAACTCCCGTCTCGGCATCAGCAAGACGCTTCTCATAATACTCTTGCGCTTCAGCCTCAGCATTTCTAACCATGTTCGTTGCTTCGGCAGTGGCATCGGCGATTCGCTTGTCTCGCTCTTGTTGGGCCCGCTCGATGCTGGCTTGAGCATCGGCTTCCGCCTGCTTAATCTTCGATAAGATTTCGTGTCTCGTCATCTGATCCCTCTACCCTCACTACATCCTTACCGTTTTCAGACAGCGCTACAATCACTCAAGCTGTGATAAACGCTCTGAACTCATTACATGTAACAATATAAACTCTTCGGTTTTGGGGGATATCGTCTCCCGTTCTGGAATATCTCATCGAGACCAGAACTTCAACGCCGCTTCCAGCTCTTTGTGACTCTTGGCGTACTCCTCCGCCGGGACGCCCGCCCTCCAGGCCTCCACCGCCTGGACCATCGCCCTCGCGCCTCCGGTGGTCCCCCAGGGGTGACCGTGAACACCTCCGCCTGCCTGGACTATGCAGTCGGTGCC
This sequence comes from Methanothrix sp., assembly GCA_041548445.1. Classification (GTDB taxonomy): domain Archaea; phylum Halobacteriota; class Methanosarcinia; order Methanotrichales; family Methanotrichaceae; genus Methanocrinis. The sequence goes on from JBFESM010000073.1 coordinate 5,669, forward strand.
GTAGCCGTCGAGGTTGGGGCGGACGTTCCCCGGATGGACCCCACCCGAAGCGACGGGAAAAACGGGGTATAGACCGTACCAGTCGTCTCGGAGAGCGTCCCTGCACTGGTCGTTCTCCTCCCTGTCGCCGGCCATCTTGCCGAGGTAGCTTCCCGTGTGGAGGTTCGTGCCCCCAGCCATCCGAACGAGCCTGGATATGGGGACCATCGATATGCCGTGATGCCTGTCGCGGGTGAAGGCTCCATGCATCGTCCTGTGGACGTGGATCGGAACCTTGACCCCCCGGGAGAGAACTTCAAGGGCCGAGAACCCAGCGGTGAGGACATCCACCATCACCATGTTGGCGCCGCGACCGATCACGTCCTCGGCCCGCTCCAGGATCTCCTCCGCTCCGCAGGTGACGTTGACCGCGTAGAATGCCTTCTTTCCCGTCTCGTCCTCGACCTTGGAGAGCTCCGCCATCACAGCTTCCACCCTCTCGTCGATGGGGCAGAAGGACTGGTCGGTCAGGGTCTCGTCGTCCTTGATCAGATCGAGGCCGCCCCTCACAGCCTGGCCCGCCACCTCTGCCGTGTCCTCGGGGCTGAGGCCGACCTTGGGCTTGATGATCGTACCCACCAGGGGCCGGTCATAGACCCCGAGGATCTTCCTGGCCTCCCTGATCCCAAACCTCGGGCCTTTGTGAGCCAGAACCAGGCTCTGGGGGAATATGACGTCCAGGAGCCGGATCTTCTTGAGATCCCCAAGGCCAAAGAGGTTTCCTGCCACGACTGAGAGGTACTGGGGGATGTTACCCGGCTCGAAGAGCTCTTCGGGAAAGGCTATGTACGCGAAGTTACCCTCGGCTTTGATCACCCTGCCAGCGAGGTCTGATGCCAGCTTCTCTCGCTCCACCTCGGTCCAGGTTCCTGTCGACTGCTCCGCGGCGATCGCCTCTGCGGCCTTCTCGATCGAAAGGTCGGTTTCGACGTAATATTTTGCGATGACTTCCATAACCTCGAACGCTCCTCAACTGTAGAGGTGGTTCTCTCCTGTAATAAAACTCTCTGAGACTCGGGAGATTCTCGGGCCCGAGGCGAAAAAATCGGACATATCATCACCTTAAGACCCTTCGAGCCATCGAGCTCTAAAAAAACGGAACCGTAACAGGTAAAAGGCTGCACGTATAGCCAGATGCAACGGAATCACCACGGCCGGTTGGCAACAATCCGAATCAACGAGCCCCCATCGGTCATCGGCCAAGGGCTGAATGGGCCTGATAGATACCGATTTCGATTCGATGCGTCGACCGGACAGAGGGGATTGTAAATGAGTAAAATCACTATCAGCTTGATCAAGGCAGACGTCGGCGGATGGCCCGGACACGCCACAGTTCACCCCGCACTGAAAGAGGTTGCAGAATCGATTCTGGCCCAGGAGAAGGCCAAAGGTGAGATCATAGATTTCAAAGTGATGGCGGTCGGCGATGACCTCCAGCTCATGATGACACACCTTCTGGGAGAGGACAGCGCCGAGATCCACGGCCTCGCCTGGGACGTCATGTGCAAGGCGACAGAGAAGGCCGAGGAGCTGAAGCTCTACGGCGCGGGCCAGGACCTCCTCTGCGACGCCTTCTGCGGCAACATCAAGGGGATGGGACCGGGCGTCGCCGAGATGGAGTTTCACGAGCGAGTGGCGGAGCCGGTCGTCGCCTTCATGATGGACAAGACAGAACCAGGGGCCTTTAACCTGCCGATATTCAAGATATTTGCAGACCCTTTCAACACCGCTGGCCTCGTCATAGACCCCAACATCCACCAGGGCTTCGTCTTCGAGATCTGGGACATCATGAAGCACAAGAAGGTCCTGATGAACTCTCCCGAGGAGATGTACGACATGCTGGCCCTGATCGGCGCCAAGAGCAGGTACGTCATCAAGAGGGTCTACCCTAAGCCAGGAAAGCTTCCTGAAGATGAGCCCGCCGCCGTCATCAGCACAGAGAAACTCTACCAGACCGCAGGCAAGTATGTGGGCAAGGACGACCCCGTGGCCCTGGTGAGGGCCCAGTCAGGCCTTCCCGCCCTCGGCGAGGTCCTGGAGCCCTTTGCCCTCGGCCACCTCGTCAGCGGCTGGATGAGAGGAAGCCACAACGGTCCCCTCATGCCCTGCGCCTTCGAGGACGCAATATGTAGCAGGTTCGATGGACCGCCGCGGGTCATAGCCGCAGGGTTTCAGATCGCCAGGGGAATGCTGATCGGCCCCGTCGACCTCTTCAAAGATCCCGCCTTCGACCTCACCAGGCAGAGGGTTAACGAGGTGACCGACTACATGCGAAGGCACGGCCCCTTCGAGCCCCACAGGCTGCCGATGGAGGACATGGAGTACACGACCCTGCCCCACGTCCTGAAGACCCTCGGGGAGAGGTTCGAAGACAGCGAGTAAGCGTTTGGCAAAACGGGAACTAGCGGGAACTTATTCAGACAGTCTCCCGCACCCACCCTGATGAGGATTTATGCGGCTTCAGGCCACATCTGTCGGCCTGAACCCCACCGAACCC